>CABMHZ010000042.1 GCA_902386115.1 uncultured archaeon
AGAACTCACAATTGCTACACGACCTCACCGATGAGCAGATTTACGATGAGATAATGAGTACAAGAAATTGGCTTGACACCCACACGAAAGAAGAACAACAATACAATGAGTTTCTCAATCGCCTGAATGAACTGGACTCCGAACGCTCGGCCAGAAAACAGCATCTCATCGAGAAGACAGTTGGCGCAGGAGGAATGTTTACTGATGACAAAATTCGAGGGATTCCAGGAAGATACAGGGAGTACTTCGGACCCGGCGGCGAGATGATCATGTATTTCCCCAAGCATGAGGAATTGTTGGCTGAAGATATCCCCGGCGGGCTTTACTCGATGCCCGGAGAGGGCGAAGGGTACTCCTACGATGAAGAGCTGATGCGGAGGTTGCTAGAAGAGCTGTATAGAGAGGACGAGGAACTTGCCTGGGAACCTGAGGATGAAGGGTATGATAAGGAAGACCTCGAAGGCGGTGCAGGTGAAGAGGTTCACCTTCCCCCTGAATTCGGACCGTTAGCTCTTCCAGGAGAATGGGAACGCGAGATGCTCAGGCTTCTTCGGCTTCATGCTTGGCAGAGAATCGCCGAAGAGGAAGGGAGGAATTATACGCCGCCTCAAGGTGAGATACCTGGCACTGTTACCAGGCCTCCACCTCCGCCTCCACCGAGACGTCCACACTGGTGGGAGCTTCTTCCTAAGGATGCATATGACATTGATCAGCTTCGAAAGCTGATCGCAGATGGGGACAATTCTGACCTCGTCAAACACGCGCTCATGAGACGTCTTCAAGACATGGCGATGTTCGAAGCTGTCCGGCGGGCGCGCGGAGATGCGTACGCGCTAGCCTGGTACTGGGAGTTTCGGCAGCAACAGTGGGCAGCATTAGAGTACGTATTTTTTGGTACAATGCTTCCCCTTACCGGGTCAGTTGGGAATGTCGCATTCTCGCAAGGTTATGTGAAAATGCTGGAGCAGGCTTTCTCACCATTGACACGATTGAGGACGATGCCAGGTCGCCCCCTGCACCCTATGTACAAGGGTGCTCTACCTTCCCCAAAAGACTTCATGCCAGGTGGCAGGCTTCGTCCTGCCAACGCTCCGCGCCCGCCACAGCTCAGGCCCAATCCGGCTGGAATCAAGATGCAACTTCGTAAGAAAGGAGAACCATACCTGATGCTTGGAGGCAGGAAGATTCCCGGGAGAGGCATCAAGATGCCTAAAGGTTATTCGAAGGAGAGAGTTGGACAGCTGGTTGAACCACGGTTCAGGAAGAAAATTGCGAAGGAGTATGGATTTATTGTTAAGCCCAAGTCAGCCAGCAAGACAGGCCCGGATATCGTAGTTCCCCGTGGTTCTCGAGGTAAGGTCGGCTTCAGCATAGCGGATATAAAGAAGCTTAACGAAGAAGCTGTGAGGAAATTTTGGGATCAGCTGGACGCCTGGAGGGCCAAAGGCTGGCACGGCAAAGCAGCCCTCTTCTTGTATGACAGCCAAGGAAGAATCTACCTTTATGGGGTTTTCCCCATCTGACAAGGTCAGGAAAAAGGTCTATCGTGCAACCGAACGTTAGTACGGGGTGCAGAGATAAAAATGGAGTGAAATAATAATTTATTTCCTCTTCTCAAAACCGCAAGGAAATAGATTTTCCTCACCCGTATTCAGAATTCAAACAGCGATTTCTGCGGCTCAGGCGCCATCTCCGGCGCCGCCCCGCCCAGTTCCACTCGCCCGTACTGTCCCCCGCCGCCCGGGATTACCCTGACTTTTCCTTCCCTGAAAGCATTTATTGCATCGATGACGCGCTTTTCAACCCCGGAATCATTTATGGCAGCATCAACAAGCACATTTACCTCAGAACCATAATGCTTTATGAGAGTGTCCCATATTCCCTGCACTTTCTTTGTGCCTACTCCCATTCCCAGCGCCATCGCGATTATCTCGGAGAGCGGTATCAGGTGAAGATACGGCGGTCTGTGGGAGGGATGGCGCGGTGTATTGTATGACGCCAGTTCATTCACCCTGTCCTTAACGCCCTTTTTGATAATCCCGCCGCATGAGCACCTCCAGCTCTTGACGATGCTTTCCCGCATGGTATAATGTGTGAAGCACCTGGTGCATGCGCTCTCGTTATATTTTCCTTCTTCAGGCGGCATTCCGACATTCAGAATCGGCTTTCTTCCCTTTTCGCGTATTATCGCCATTGAAAGCTCGTCAAAACTGATGTCTTCCATCTCAAAGCGATTGAACTCCCGCGCCAGTTTATTCACATACGGGGAATGGGCATCCGAATTCGAGAGGAACGTGAGGCAGGAAAGCTCTGAAATTCTATCAGCGTAAGAGGTATCAGCGCTCAATCCCAGTTCGATCATGTAAATGCTACCTGCCAGATCCCCGTAGCAGTCTTTCAGCGAATTATGATATGCGTACATCGCAGTCCATGGCGTAAAAGCATGCGCTGGACCGATGAGCGCGCCCACATCCTTTGCAGCCTGCGCGATCTCAATCCCGTCCATTCTGACATTCGGTCTGCCGTCCGAGTCGATATTATTAGAACGAGGTTTCATCCGCTCGTACAGTTCCTCGGCTTTTGATACGGAAGGGACTATGAGAAGGTGATGCACCTGGTTTACATCCTCGACCTCTGTGGAAAGCACGAAATGCGTATCATCAAGTTTGAAGATGCCGTTCTGTTCCTTGAATTTTTTAATTTCAGAAAGCCATTTCGGATGCAGGCAGTCCCCCGTGGCGACAAGCTGGATGCCTTTTTTTCCGGATTCTGCGGCAAGCGTGGGGAGATCCATCTTCGGGGAGGTAGCCATGCTGTATTTTGAATGGATGTGGAGGTCTGCATTTACGAGCATGATGGAGTTAATCGCCCGTATGGAATATAGGGATTGCGTTATTTTTGCGACAGACAGTTTTATATTTAAGACAATCCTTTTACCATTTGTGATGTTATGACCAGATCAAAATCAATTTTAGCTTTAATATTCATAGGACTGCTCAGTATTTTACTTACTCCGTATGCGGTTGCAGCCGGGTCGTCATCTTATACAGTATTGGTGGATGATACATTGGGATTTTACAAAGTTTATAATTTAAATAATACCCCGTTCACGTATGATAACCAGACACTCAACATTACTGCAGGAGATACTGTAATATGGAAAAATGATGTTTGGGATAACAGCGAGCTCACAATTCTTAGCAAGCAGAATTTATGGGGCAACCGGAGTGGATATTTACGATATACTTACGACACTTTTAATTATACTTTCACCGTGCCAGGGACTTACGAAATATATGTGAAAGAGTATCCAAAAGACCCTCACCAGACCATCGTTGTTGCTCCGATTGTGATACCAACCGTTACGACCCCTGCTCCAACCCCGACCGTAACAGCCACATCTGCTCCGACGGCAACAGTTACACAGACACCGCAGGAAGCCCCGCAGGGTTTAAGTATCTGGTATTTCGTTCTGGGGTTTGTTGTAGTTGCGGGAATAATTTTAGGCTGGTATTTTTTTAAGAAAAAACCAGCTTAATTTTTAGTTTTTATTATCCTGTTATATTCCCGGACCCTTCGTACTTAGACGGGCATTTTGTGAGCATACTGCTGGCTCTGAACACGTTATTTTTGTCAAATAACCCTGTGACAACAGCCTGGACTTCCCTCGGGTCGTCCTGCTGGGATGGGAGATTGGGTTTATCTCCTGAATAGACGACGTCGATAGTGGTGATGCCGTCAGTGAGTTTAAAGGTCAGGCTGCGGTTGAAGCTGTCCCATTTATCGCTGCCCTTAACCATTGAACCGTTTATGAGGATCACTTTGTCTGTCAGGTTGGCTTTGTCTGCGACAGCCTGGCTGACCTCATAAGTGCTCGACGGTACTCCAATAAGGACAAGGTATCCTATCAATGCAATTACAATAATAACTCCAAGTATGAACCGTTGTTTTTTATTCATTTGTATCCTTACGAACTTTATTGAAGTGCCTATCCTTAAACCTTTTGATTTGCTGTCAGGTAAACCGGAAAAAAGAGTTTGGAGAACATCTCTGAACTTCCGCCCAAGGATCGCGAATAATTGGAGTGCCAAAAAAAAAATATTGTCTTATACTATCTCCATCTCCTGCCTATACACATTGTCATAAGAATTGATATTGTTAAGACTGCCTCAAACCCTGCCATAATCATTGACATCTCCTTGAACGGTCCTGAATTTCTGGAAAGACAGTAAATCAAGTTTCCGATTTCTTTTTCTGAAACACCAATTGTATCTAAATGTATTGAGCTATAAGTTAAAATTGGATTCCGAGCTATGATGTTTAGCAATCTTATTTAATTCATTTCATCCTATACTTATTCATTAAATCTTTCTTCATATTTTCGTCCATCAGCGCAACTTCTTCCCAGTTGCTTCCACGCAGACAGTCTATGGTTACCGAATCGTATTCAACCCCTCTAAAGTCCGTATTTTTATCAAAAAAAGCATTCTTGAGATCTGTATGTCTAATGTTTGCATTACTCAGATTTGCCCCATATAATTTTGATTTCCTTAAATTGGCACTATCAAGAATCGCACTCGTTAAGTTCGCCAACTCCAAATTTGCACCTTCAAGTTGAGCTTCTGTCAAGTCTGCACCTTCAAGTTGAGCTTCTTGAAGGTCTGAAAGCTCGAATTGAGCGCGTTTAAGAATAGCTTTATTTAATATTATTGCTTTTTTCAAGTTTGCTCCATTAAATATTGTTTTTGTAAATTTTGCACCTGAAAGATTTGCCCCCTCCAGATTCGCTTTTTCAAGATTTGCCCCTTCAAGGTTAGCATCACAGAGGTTGACTCCACTCAGGTCTGCACCTTTCAGGTTTTCTTTCACTAAGTGGATAATACTTGTTTTGATATCTGAATTCTTGAACAATTTTTTACTATAAAACCAGTCTTTTTTTGGTCCGATATCAACAATCCCAATATCATCTGAATGCTCTCGTATTTTTATCTCTTTAGATAAACTTTTACCTTCAATAAGAACCCGTTTAGGGATTGACCAATCTATATATGGTTTATTCTCTCTATTATCATCCAAAATACAATACAGTTTTTCGTTTGTTGAAACAAGCCACGTTTGTTGTTTAGTTGTCTGGAAAATCAACAGGACTGCTGTTTCAGCCAGTTTTTCTCGACTGGAATCATAATTTTTGGAATTTTTTACAAATTCAATTATCTCATCTTTTGAGAGATAATCCCGTCGCCCGAGAAAATCTTTAAAGATTAACGGGAGTTCCATTATACTTCCTCCTTATTGATTTTTTGTTCATCAACCTTTGCCTCAACTGAAGAAAATATTCTAGGCAGGATAATGGGCCATCCGACCCCTGCACCAATAGCGCCCATAACATGAAAATTTAAAATGTTGATTATTACACCAATAAAACCAACGCCTCCGGCGCCGATAACATATGCTACAAGGAGAAAAGGAACTTTATAATCATAAGTAAGGTTAAGAAGTGATTTATTTTTTATTATATAAAAAGACCAGTCCAATAAAAAAACCAACAATCCAAAAATTGCTGATGCCAGAGAAAAAATTAAATATCCATTTGACGACCTTTCCAAATTACCATCAATAAAAATAAGCAAATTATTCAAGACATCCATTTTAAATCAACTCTCTGAATTATCCACCACCATAGATAAATCCCTTTTTTAGACTTATCTTAATCTCAGGTAATCTGCTATTTAATATAAACCTTTCTAATCATTGAAAATTATTTTAGTATCCTTGTTGTTTTGAAAAATTAATTTTTTCTCTTTCCGGCGATAAAGTCCAATAAAACATCTGCCAGTCCACCAATGGTATTTATCCTTACCGCGAATAAAAGATACACAATGCAGTTACCACTCATAATACTCATTGCGTTCTTCATATCAGTCCTGTTCTCCCTGCTCGGTCTTGGGGGAGCCATAATATACACCCCCGTTTTCTACTGGAGCGGTCTTCCACTTCTGACAGCCATCCCCATGGCTCTCTTTTTGAACCTGGTAACCACGGCATCAGCCTCCACAACCTATCTCAAACAGCGAATTGTGGACACAGGCATCGCCCTGCCCATTATCCTTGCCTCATTACCGGGGGCATATTTCGGCTCCATACTTGCCAGGATGATCGACCTTAAGCTTTTGGTGCTTTTTCTATCCATAATCATCCTGTTCGCAGGCATAAGGATACTTTTTTTTGAGATAAAGGGAACATCCGTCATCAGCGCGAAAAATAGAGTGATCGCTGCGGCATGCGCAGGATTTGTTGTCAGCACGGCATCCTCCCTGATAGGCATTGGGGGGGGCACTTTTATCGTGCCGCTCCTTCTTTTTTTAGGTCTTGACACAAAAAAGGCAGTCGCGACATCATCCCTGGCAGTAACGTTCATCTCTCTATTCGGGTTCCTGAGCCATATGAGCCAGGGTGGGCAGAACTTAGATTTGAGCGTCCTGGTATTCGCAGGCATTGCGGCGTTCACAGGTGCTCAGGCAGGCTCACGGCTGATATTTCGGCGTATCCCGCCCAGGGCGATAGAAAGGCTTTTCGCGCTTGTGCTGCTTCTTGTGGGCGGCAATCTTCTGTACGGACTATTCTGAATTATTCCAGCTTCTTCAATTCCCGGAATTCCACAATTGTCGATATCGGATTAGTATCAACCCGGATCCCCTTTTCCTCCACGGCAGCCATACCGTTCACACCCGCATATGCGACAATTCCTACCCTTCCGGTGTCCACCGGCGCGTTAAGCACCGGTCTTCCCGGCTTCCCGATCTCTGCTATGCCGCCTATCCTCATAGCTACGATGTCATCAAGCACATCTTCTGCCCCGGCTACTGCAGATTCCGGTATCTCCCTGAGGTTGGCAAGGAGAATTCCCGAACCTGTTTTCACAGCGTCAAGAACACGGGTCATTTTCCGTGATATGAATATTCGCATAGGGTCGATGGTTGTTCCGGTATAAACGATCAAATCCTCAAACCTTACGGGTTTTTTCCCTTTTACTTCAAGTATCCCGCCATACTTGGTATTTACAGGTATGCCATTCTTCATCAGAATCCCGTCTATCGTGATGCTGCACATCGTGGCTATGCCGACTTTTCCCTGAGGTATTTTGATATCGGGAGTTATCGTACCCTCCTCTATAATCTTGATATGGGGACTTATGGGAAAACCGTCATTCACTACACCTCTTAATATCTCGATTGTCCTGTCAAGATCGTCCTTGTCTATTATGGAAGTGTTCGTTATTACACTGCCCTGCCCGGTCTTCAGGTCAAACGTGGTGTCATAAATGAGCTTCTCTATCTTCGTGATAATAAACCCCAGCCTGTCGCCCACCAGCGCATTGCTGAGTTCATTGATCCCGATCTCGGTTATAACACGTCCGTCGTAACCCTGCCTGCTTGTAAGACCGCGCTCATCCAGGATGCGAAGGTGGTAGCGGACCCCGCGCTCGCCTATGGGATACCCCCGCGCGTTCATCCTGTCCGCAATGAGCCGTGCGCCTATCGGTTCATGGTTCTCATGGAGTATCCTGAGTATTTCTATGAGCTTTCTCTGCACCATCGAATCGATAGTCGTCGTTGCCATTTTTTCCTATTTTTTATATTATATTCAGGTAGCGGTTAAGTTCCCAGTCGTGGACGCTTATCCTGTATGCATCCCATTCAGCCCTGCCGAGCCTCATGAAGTCTGCATAAACGTGTTCACCGAGCGCATCCTTTATTATGCTGTCGGTCTCAAGGTTATCCAGGGCTTCCTTCAGGCTGCCGGGGAGTGATGCTATTCCATGCTCCTGACGTTCTTCTTCGCTGAGATGGAAGAGGTTCAGGGTCGTGGGCTCTCCCGGATCTATCTGGTTCTCAACACCGTCAAGCCCCGACATCAGGATGACTGCAAACGACAGGTACGGATTGCATGATGGGTCAGGACTTCGAAGTTCTACGCGCGTGCTCATGCCCCTGGCAGCAGGAATGCGTATCATGGATGAGCGGTTGGCGCCAGACCATGCGATATACACCGGCGCTTCATAACCCGGAACGATCCTCTTATAACTGTTCACAATAGGATTTGTAACAGCAGTAAATGACTGGACATGTTTTTTAAGACCGCCAACGAAATATCTTAACGTATCACTGACCTGAAGATCTTTTGACTCATCGTAGAATGCATTCTTTCCATTCTTGAACAGTGAAATATTTGTATGCATGCCTGAGCCGTTTATTCCAAAAATGGGTTTTGGCATGAAAGATGCATGCAGGTCATTTTTCTGTGCTATTGTCTTGGTAACGAACTTGAACGTAATGACATTATCTGCTGTCTTTAAGGCATCTGCATATTTGAAATCTATTTCATGCTGTCCTATCGAAACCTCATGATGAGAAGCTTCAATGTTAAATCCCATGTTCTCAAGCGCTACAACTATATTCTGTCGTGTCTCTTCAGCCTGGTCTATAGGTGGAAAATCAAAATAGCCGCCGAAGTCATGAGGTACGGGCGGAGTGATCGGCATTCCATCTTTTCTCTTGAAGAAAAAGAATTCCAGTTCAGGACCTGTGTTCATTACGAATCCGCGCTTGGCTGCTTCCTCTAAGGCTCTCTTTAATACATAGCGCGGGTCGCCTTCGAAGGGCTTGCCGTTTGGTTTGTAGACGTCGCAGATGATCCTTGCGACTTTGCCGCCGCTCACGTCCCATGGAAGGATCTGGTAAGTATTTATATCCGGTTTTAATATCATGTCGGATTCTTCTATCCTGACAAATCCTTCGATCGAAGACCCATCGAATGCGATACCTGTTGTAAGGGCTTTCTCTGCCTGTGATACCGGGATGCCAACGTTCTTGACCATGCCTCCGATGTCCACGAACTGCAGTCTTAAAAATCGTACCTGGTTCTCTTCTATTGATAATAATACATCTTCGTTTGTTTTGATCATATTATCCTTTCTCATTATTTTTTGACTTTAATTACTGTATGTAGTTAATAAATCATTCGGGATTGCGGCTGTCAAAAGGCTGGTGTTGAAGACGTCAATCAGGTTTAATACAGCAAGATTCTACACAAAAAAAGAAAAATCCAGCACGTTTGATGCATTTGCTGGAACGTTATGCGGATTAAATGTCAAAATACTGGTAAAACTCATAAGGCGTAGGTCTTATTGAGTTCTGCTTGTATTCCTCTGACTTGAGTTCTATCCACATGTCGATAGCGTCCTTCGGGAAAATATCTTCAAGGAATTTGTTGTCGGATTCAAGTTCAGAAAGTGCCTCCTGCAGCGAACCCGGACATTCTTTGATCCCCATTTCTTTTCTCCTCTCAGGTGTGATGTGGTAGATATTCTCATCGCACGGATCTCCCGGGTCCATCTTTTTCTTGATTCCGTCAAGTCCTGCCGCTGTAAGGGCTGCGAATGCATAGTAGATGTTGCAGCTGGTATCAGGGGGTCTGAACTCTATTCTCTTTGGCGCTTCTTTTCCTTTCTCATAGACCGGCACCCTGATGCTTGCAGACCTGTTGCGCTTGCTCCAGGCGATATACACTGGCGCCTCGTATCCCGGCACAAGCCTCTTATATGAGTTCGTTGTCGGGGAAGTGATAGCGCAAAGGGATCTTGAGTGCTCCATAAGGCCGCCTATGTAGTACCGGCATGTCTGGGAGATTTCTGCATAATCGTCATCCGGGTCGTAGAAAGTGTTGCGGGACCTGCCGTTTGTGCCTTTCCAGAGCGACTGGTGGATGTGCATGCCGGAGGCGTTATCGCCGAAGATGGGCTTCGGCATGAATGTGGCGACCATCTTCATATTATACGCCACGTTCTTGACAACGTTCTTGTATGTCAATACGTTGTCCGCCATTTTTGTCAGCGTATCATATTTCATGTCGATCTCGCACTGTCCTGCAGTTGCGACTTCATGGTGGTGTGCGTCGCACACGATGCCAAAATAATCGTAGAGCTGTCCTGTTATCTCATTCCTCAGATCTACAAGCGTGTCCTGCGGCGGCGCGGGATAGTAGCCTTCCTTGAACCTGATGGGGTGGTTGATGCCGCTGGTCTGAGACCACGGCGCTTCTTTTGACTGTATCTCGTACCCGGTTCCTGACCACGCGTCGCGCGCCGTGGAGAAACTTGGTAATAGCCTGAACGAATCAAACACGAAGAACTCAAGCTCGGGCCCCCAGTACGAGATGTCAAAGCCTGCCCTTTTTACTGCCTCTTCAGCCTTCTGTGCGATATATCTTGGATCCCGCGTGAAGCGCGGTCCTCCGAAGGCGTCATAGAGGTCGCACAACAATCGAAGAGTCTTGTGTGGCGTATTGTCTGTCCATGGCAGGATCGCGCAGGTACTGGGGTCGGGGAACATTCTCATGTCTGATTCAAAGATCGACTTGAAGCCCTTGATTGAGGAGCCGTCCAGTTTTCCAATACCATCACTGAAATCTTCCTCCTTCAGGGTATATGAAGGGATCGTGATGTGCTGGATGTAACCCGGGATGTCCATAAACTGCAGGTCTACCCATTTTACGTTTTTTTCTTTTATGAATTCGAGAACCTTTTCGGGGGTTAGTGTTGCCATTGGTCTATCTCCATTGAAGTTTATAGTCCCGCATACCCTGCCTGAG
>CABMHZ010000043.1 GCA_902386115.1 uncultured archaeon
GATATTTTTTCTATCAGGATATTACCAGGATACGATGGAATGGTAACCAATCGATTTTGGCTGAAAACGGATATGGAGCTCAAATTGGCAGACCACATATTGGATTTGGATTGGTCGTATCAAAAGACAGCTACATGCCAGTAATGGGATATCCTGTCAGAGGATCAAGTATAGACAAAACAACCGTTGGAGAAACGATAGACAATTTATCCCGATGGAAAATGAAAAACATTACACTTGTTTGGGATCGCGGTTTTGTCAGTAAACCGAACATAGATTATGCAAGAGGCAAGGATTTTCATGTCGTATCTGGTGGACCTCATACTTCAAATGAGGTTATTGATTGGATTACGAAATATACAGATTCGGAAATCGAAAAAAGAGAGAATATACTTGAAATGTCTCATGGAAATGGTGTTTACTGTATCGAAGATAATGGGAAATTATATGGACACAATTGTAAAATTGTTGTCATGTTAGATCCGCAAAGACGCAATAATTCACGTATCGAACGAGACTTACTTATTCAAGAGCTTGAGTTTGAAAAATCAGGAAAGAAGATTGCAGAGTTGAAAAAGAATTTGTCTCCGATTGTAAGTCCAGCAAGAGGTCGAAGAGGTTATGAAATCAATACTACTGAGGAAGAGCTTGCAAGAAAACTTGATGGGAGATCTTTATTATTTTCTACTGATATTACAATGGGAGGAAAAGAAGTGATCAGGACGTATTTCCAGAAAGATCATATTGAAAAAGCATTCAGATATTTAAGAGGCAACGCCTGCCTTGCCCCTATTGGATATCAACTTCCAAATAGGGTAGAAGCGTATCTTTCTGTTGTTAATTTCATTTCTTATGAATTGATTGCTGCCATCTTATGGAAGATCGAAAAATTCAATATCGGAATAGGTTATGAAAGCTTGATGGAAAAAGCCTCAAAGATATATGAAATTGAATTTACGTCAAAAGGTTCGAAACTTTATCGGTGGACTCATATTTCAAAAGAAGATGAAAAACTTTTTAAACCATTCAATATTTTGTCAATACGAAGTTAATAGATTTTTGGAACATTGATATTTGTAAAATGATTTAGAATATTATCGATATGCAGTGCCATGTTGTCAAAATCTTTCCAGAAAATTGGAGGAAATTGATTTCTGATCGGTTCTACCGCATTCGAAAATCAAAACCCAAAAACATAGTTACCAAAATTGTCGATATTCAGGATTTAATAAACCTTCAAACTCACGGTGAAAGCAAAGGCTTATTACGTTTTATTCTGATTGCAGATGACATTTATGATCACTGAGAAAGACCTTACGCACATCGGATGGCTTGCGCGCCTTGAGTTAAGTGAAAAGGATATTGAGAAATATACTCCAAAGCTCAACTCTGTGATTGATTATTTCAGCGAGCTTGATGAAGTGGATAGGGATGGTGTTGAGCCAACATATCATGTTCTTGCTCTCAGCAATGTGTTCAGGGAAGATGAGGTAAACCCGAAAGCTTGCCTCGACCAGGATGAAGCGCTATCCAATGCCCCGTCTAAACTGGATGGGTTCTTCAAGGCGCCGAGGATGATGTGAAATGTGGGCAAGCATCAATGAACTCAGGGAAAGGATCCATGCAAATTCATCAGAGGAGATAGTTGCCGATTATCTGGAGAGGATAGGCAAAAGTAAATTGAATGCTTTTATTTATACAGCTTCAGAAATCGCGCTTTCACGGGCAAAAGAGATCGACGAAAACGATATTGAAGGACCGCTTGCAGGCATACCTGTGGCGATAAAGGATAACATTTCCACGAAGGGGATACAGACGACCTGTGCCTCAAATATCCTGAAAGGCTACATCCCGCCGTACGATGCCCATGTCATCGAGAAGTTAAAAGATGCGGGTGCGGTCATTATCGGAAAGACCAATATGGATGAGTTCGCCATGGGAACCTCCACGGAGACAAGTTTCTATGGAGCAACAAAAAATCCCTGGGATATGGAAAGGGTTCCCGGCGGTTCATCGGGCGGGAGCGCGGCTGCTGTGGCTGGAAGCGAAGCTCCGCTTGCGCTTGGTTCAGATACCGGCGGCTCAGTCCGCTGTCCTGCTTCGTTCTGCGGGGTTGTCGGATTAAAGCCAACGTACGGGGTCATCTCCCGTTACGGATTGATCGCATACGCCAACTCGCTTGAGCAGATAGGACCGTTCGGAACAAGCGTTCGCGATGTTGCGGCTCTTTTAGATGTCGTTGCGGGCTACGACCCGCGTGATTCGACATCAGTTGACAGGGAAGTAAATTATTCGTCTGCGCTGAAGAATGATATCAGGGGATTGAAGATCGGGGTGCCTGAGGAGTATTTCGGGGAAGGGACTGATGAAAAAGTGGAAAAAGCAGTTAGGAACGCCATACATACGCTTGAAGATATGGGTGCGAGCCTGGAAAAAGTTGTGATGCCCCACACGAAATATGCGCTTGCTGCCTATTACATAATCGCGATGAGTGAAGCCTCTTCAAACCTTGCGCGGTTTGACGGGATGAGGTACGGTCTGCGGACTGAAGATAGCGACTGGCATTCGACGTTTTCGAAGGTGAGAGCCGCCGGTTTCGGAGATGAGGTGAAGAGACGGATATTGCTGGGCACATACGCCCTATCTGCAGGATATCATGACCAATACTACCTGAAAGCCCTGAAGGTGAGAACGCTTATAAAACAGGATTTCGAACGGGCGTTCAAAGACGTTGACGTGCTAATTACACCGACAATGCCGTATCCCGCTTTCAGGCTTGGTGAAAAGATCGACGACCCGATTTCGCTGTATCTTGCAGATGTGGATACTGTCCCCATAAATCTTGCAGGCGTCCCGTCTATTTCAGTACCCTGTGGTTTCTCGGACGGTCTTCCCATCGGGATGCAGATAATAGGGAAGCATTTTGACGAAGCAGCGATCCTTCGAACTGCTTACACGTTTGAAGAGAATACCAATTTCCATGCCGCGCGACCGGAGGGGTTATGATGTACGATAATCCTGACGGTGTGAAGATAGGTCTTGAAGTGCATGTGCAGTTGAACAAACTGAAGACAAAAGTGTTCTGCGGATGCGCCACTGATTATCACAATGACCCGCCGAACTCCCATGTCTGTCCCGTGTGCCTTGGACTTCCGGGCTCGCTTCCTGTAATAAATAAAAAGGCGGTGGAAGCGGCGATAAAGATCGGGCTGGCGTTGAACTGCAAAGTGGAAGAGCACACCCAGTTTTACCGGAAGAACTACTATTATCCCGACCTTCCGAAAGGCTTCCAGATAACGCAGTACGACTTCCCGATATCAAGCGGCGGCTACGTCATGATAGAAGGCGAGGATGGGGAACTCAGGGTGGGAATAACGCGTGCCCACATGGAAGAAGACCCGGGAAGGCTCGTGCACGAGGGCACTATCGACAAATCAAAATACACGCTTATCGACTATAACCGCTCGGGAA
>CABMHZ010000044.1 GCA_902386115.1 uncultured archaeon
ATAACAGCTCTCTTAACTGGAAAGAAGGTGACAGGATAAGCCTGTATCTTGACAATCAGGCGCTTAATGAGGTAATGACGGAGCAGGAATTATATAATGCAACTGAATCATCGTTCTGGCTTAATAAGGCAGGACCGAACAAATTGCAGGCGCTGGTTTTCATCAAGAGTTTCTCAACTCACCAGCTGGATATCGTTGTAGGAGCTGCGGTGAACCAGACACAAACAACTGCTGCAACAGCGACGACAACAGGAACATCGGTTACGACAACTGCAACTCCAACACCAGGGTTCGGGTTAGTTATGGGAGTCATTGCTGCTATAGTTGCTGTGTACCTTGTTAAAAGAAAATCTTAAGCGATATAATAGGGTCACATTTCATTGACCCGTTTCATTTTTATTGTTTTCCGGAAAGCAGGATTTTCATGCAGTGAGCACCAGGAGGTTAATTTTGATTGCATATTCCAGCCAGAAGGTCAAAGAAGGAAAAATAGTAAAGGTTGAGGTTGAGTTCGACGATGTCATCAAAAAGATCAGGATCACCGGAGATTTTTTCATGCATCCCGAAGAGGTTCTGGATGATATAGAAAAAAGCATAACCGGCTTGAAAAAGGATGTAAGTTTTGATACAATAGTCCTCAAAATCAAGAATATCGCAAAGGATTCCAATACCCAGATGATCGGGGTGAGCCCGGAGTCCATAGCTGAAGTCTTGAGGGAGGCGCTAAAATGAAATGGAGAGTCATAGGGCTTGAAACGCATGATGCCTACCTTAACATGGCTCTTGATGAAGCATTAAGCGAAGCCGTGAGAGCCGGTTCATCGCTGCCTGTCATACGGTTCTACAACTGGGAACCGAGCGCTGTTTCCATAGGATATTTCCAGGGCATAAAAGATGAGATCAATCTTGAAGTGTGCAGGGAACTTGGCGTGGATTGCATAAGGCGCTGGACAGGCGGAGGGGCGGTTTATCACGATTCAGAAGGTGAAATAACATACAGCGTGATTGCTCCTGCAAATGTATTCCCGAAGAACATAATAGAGTCGTACAGGTTGATATGCGGCTGGCTTGTAAGTGGTCTTGAAAGCCTCAGGATTGAAGCTGAGTTCAAGCCGGTTAACGATATTCTTGTAAAGGGCAAAAAAATCTCGGGAAGCGCCCAGACAAGGAGAAGAGGGATATTGCTGCAGCACGGTACACTGCTATACGATCTTGACCTCCAGACAATGTTCAGTGTGCTTAATGTAAGCAAACAGAAGATCACCGATAAGATGATAAAAAGTGCAGAAGAGAGGGTGAGCTGCGTTCGTAATCACAGCGATGCAGGAAAGACGGAGGTTTATGAGGCTCTCGTTGATGCTTTTACAAAAGGCAAAGAATACGAGTTCGGGGTATGGAGCAGGGATGAACTGGCCAGGGCAAAGGAGCTTGCCGAAGGAAAATACAGGAGCGATGAGTGGATGTATCTGAGGTAATTTTATGAAACTTCAAAATAAGAGCATGATAATTACCGGAAGCGGAAGAGGCATCGGGGAATATATTGCAAAGAGACTGGCAAGGGAAGGGGCAAATATAGTGGTAACAGGAAGGACAACAAAGGATATAGAAAATGTGAGTAAGGAAATAAATGATGCAGGGGGTAGATCGATTTTTATCAGAGGGGATGTTACAAGAGAAGAAGATGTGAAAAAAGTTATTCAGAAAACTATCACGGAATTCGGGAAAGTTGATGTGTGTGTAAATAATGCAGGGATCGGGCTAAAAAAATATATATGGGAAACTGATGTCAAAGAATTTGAGGAAGTAATGGAAGTTAATGTAAAAGGAACTTTCCTATACATGAAGCAGATAATTCCTGAAATGGAGAGGAACGGCGGTTTGATAATAAATATTTCATCAGGCGCGGGGAAGGAGGGAATTCCATTGCTTGGCGCATACTGCGCATCAAAATTTGCGGTGATCGGACTTACGGAATCTGCAGCGGCGGAAGTTGAAAATATCAAAATAGTCGCATTATGCCCGGGAAGCGTGGATACGGGGATGTTCAGGCGGCTGTTTCCCGGTGAAAAGGCAGATCTTAAACCTTATGAGGTTGCTGAAAAGGTAGCGGATATCTGCGCAAATCCCGGAAAATATCGTCAGGGTCAATCCATTGAACTTTATTAATATTTGAGTTCTGTGCAACTTCTAAATTCATAATACCAAAAGAATTAAGTATTACCGATTGGTAATACTTATTCATGGAATACGGCAAGATAACAAAGAAAGGGCAGATAACCATACCTTTGAAATTCAGAGAAATCCTTAAAATAAAAACCGGTGAAAAGGTGCTGTTCGATCTGGAAGAAGAGAAAGTAGTAATTAAAAAAGCTCCACAGAACCCGGTAGCTAACCTCGTCGGCTTAGGGAAAGGTATTTTTGGTGATAGTGTAAAGTACCAGCGTAAAATAAGAAATGAGTGGGAAGATGAATGAGAATTTTCCTTGATACAAATGTTTTTCTCAGTATTTTGAACAAAGAGAAAAACTGGCGATTTGCAGAGAAACTTCTTCTGGATATCAATAAAGGAAACCATACAGGTTATACTTCAGTGATTTCTGTTTCGGAAATCTTAAGCGGATTTTATGCAGAAGGCGAAGCTGAGAAGGGTGAAATGTTCATTACTGATTTGAGGGCTATAGGCAATATTGTAATAACCGATGTGAATCTTCATTGGTCATCGGTTAAGGATTTCTAGCCAACAAAAATTCAGCGATCTCTCATTTTCATCACGATTTTTTTGGATCTCCAGTTGAAATAATCGTTAGATAGCAAAGCATTTATCCTCTTTGCA
>CABMHZ010000045.1 GCA_902386115.1 uncultured archaeon
CCTTCCCCGTTCTCGGTTTCAAGCACCTGGTTCTCTTCCAGGTATTCGCTCTCATCAGCCGCGGGAGTAATGGGATAATATGTCTGGACGCGGCATCCCCCGGCAAGTTTTCCAAGAGCAACTGCCTGCGTACCCTGAAGGAATATCCTTTCTTCATCTGTCTTTATGGAATTGAGTTTGAATCCTGTGTCGCCGAATTTTTCCCTGACGTAGTCATAGGCTTTGTTGAATGCAAGGAGGTTCATGGAAACGATGGCTGGCTTTTTTCCGAATATCGCGCTGATGGCTTTCTCGACATGCTTTTTTTCGTAATTTACTATGCCGAATGATGCGCCCAGGGTTAGAATGTTGATCATCCTTGTCAGCCTGCTGAGCTGTTCTTCACCTACGGCTTTGCCTATCTCTTTTAGCATCTCAATGTATGGGATAGCAAAGATACGCACATTGTTCTTTTTTGCTTCAGTAAGAAGATCGTTAACTGTTTCAGGGTGCAGCCCTTTTTTATCGAGGTTTTTCCTGAACTCTTCCAGGAATGGAGGTGTCAGGGTCAGGATGCTGAAAATTTTTGTTTCAAGCACCCCACTGTCACAGATTATACCGCCGCCCGGGGCAACTTCCCAGATGTGACGGACAATGCTTTCCGCATCAAAGGGGCAGAGCAGGTCAACGCGGTTTACGATGGCTCCGACCTCATGCGGTGAGACCCTGATGTGAAAATAGCTGTGCAGTCCCTTTATGTTGGAGGAATATTCCCTTTTCCCGTACACATGGAGTCCGCCGTAGCAGCAGGCGCGTGCGAATATGTTCGCGCTTGAGTCCACACCGCTACCCTGGGGTCCTCCAGCCATCCAGATAAACTCTTCGGTGTTCATGATCTGTATTTATCCGCCGGTGGCAGTATTTGTTCCTATGCAGCAGTCGCACATCGTTGTTTCGCCGCAGTACGGGCAAGTGCATCTGCATTCTTCAAAAGGATTTCCGCAGTTTTCGCATATCGCATCTGACAGGTCAATTCCTCCCATGATATTTCCATTGGCGAATGAATGATAAGTAGTTTACGGATGCGAAGATGTGCGGAGGTGAATGGAATCAGAGAGATTCTTAAGTCTGAGGTTTGTGATTGAAAGCTATAGGCATCATCGATATCCATAAGAATAACTTGAACAAGCATAACAATTGAAACTAAAAAAAGAATACGCTTTTTTGGGAATTAAAGGATAACGTTATCTTGTTCAAATTGGTATAGTAAAATACATGGCAAGTATGCTGAAAGCCCCTGTTTTAATTCAAACTACTTTGTTCCCTGATATAGAAGCAGATGTGAGTTATAAAAAACCTACGGATAGGACATCAACTTTTGCAGATAATATGAAACTACCTATTCATCGGTGGTTTAGATATTCGGCTGGTTTTTCAGCCGAATGGGTTAAAGAAGTTGTTAGAGAGTTTAAAAATGGTAATAAAATTAATCTTTTTGATCCTTTTGCTGGGTCAGGCACTACGGTTTTAGCAGGTGAAGAGTGCGGTGTTCAATCATATGGAATAGAATCACATCCATTTATTATCAGGGTAGCTAAAGCTAAACTTCTTTGGTATGAAAACCCTAATAAGTTTTTAGATTTCGCGATGCATGTTTTCAATTATGCAAAAACTTTGAAAGAGCCAATCGACCACTATCCTGCTTTGATATATAAATGTTATTCAGAGGAAAGTCTGAGTGAACTCGATAAAATAAAAAAATCTTGGGTCTATCATAATGACAATTCTACTTATTCAGAATTGACATGGCTTGCCCTAATAGGAATATTGAGACTAACATCTATGGCAGGCACAGCTCCATGGCAATATGTCTTACCAAGAAAGGTAAAAAAAGTGAATATTAGTCCATATGAAGCTTTTATGACCCAAATAGATATGATATTTAAAGATATGAATTATTTTCGGCGTCATGTAAAACAGCCTATGGGTATTATCTTTCAAGACGATGCAAGGTTATGCTCAACAATAAAAGATGATTCTATCGATTTGATCGTTACTTCTCCACCATATGCAAACAATTATGACTACGCTGATGCGACAAGATTTGAAATGTCGTTTTTAGGTGAGATAAATGGATGGGGAGACCTCCAGGATAAAGTAAGGAGTCATCTAATAAGGTCATGTTCCCAACATATGATTTCTAAAAATGACGATTTGAATGAAATTCTTAGAGATAACAACTTAAAACCAATAATTAATGAGATTTCATCTGTTTGTGCAGAATTAAATCAGGAAAGATTATTGCACGGAGGTAAAAAAAATTACCACCTAATGATTGCGGCATATTTTTCTGATCTTGCAAAGACATGGATTGCATTGAGGAGAGTCTGTAGAGAGAATTCGAATGTCTGCTTTGTGATCGGCGATTCAGCTCCCTATGGAATATACGTTCCTGTTGATAAATGGTTAGGTGAACTTGCTGTCGCTGCTGGATTTAAATCCTATTACTTTGAAAAGACAAGAGATCGGAATATAAAATGGAAAAATAGAAAACACAGAATCCCACTACATGAGGGCAGGCTTTGGATTAAGGGGTAACAAATGGCGTTATCTTATTCACATAAATTTGGTCAAATAATTGGTGACATGATAGAATCATCTATAGAGCCAATTTTCTTAAATTTCGCACATGAAAACGATCTATACCTTGATAAAAAAGGAAAACGACCTGCTAGATCAGGAAAGAAGGTAACATGGACGGATAAATTTGGAAATAAACACGATTTAGGGATTGTTACAAAATAACTTGCTTATTTACCCCTTGTTTTTGGACAAATTGTATAATTCCATTCGCCATGGAAATCGTTCTTTAGAATATTGACGTCAGATAGCTCTTCATCGGAAATTTTAA
>CABMHZ010000046.1 GCA_902386115.1 uncultured archaeon
CGCTTGAGCAGATGCTCTCAGGTTCCCTGGGTGAGATATACCGCGTGCTGAAACATGGGAAAAGGGCTGTATTTATTTCAGAGCGGGAAATAGAAACGCTCGCAAAAGAGGCAGGATTTAAAGTTGCGCAGACACATATCCAGAGAGTGCATAAGAGCCTTACGAGGCGGATATGCGTACTTGAGAAATAATGATTTTTTTATATTTTTAGATTCCTTTTATCCTACTTGCTCTCCGCGATTATGATGTTAGAACGACCTTTTTTTATTTTCTTTATATAGCCCCTGTCTTCCAGGTCATCCAGCATCAGGCTGACCTTTGCCTCCGAGCATCTCATTTCTCCCCTCAATTCTTTCTGGGTCACCCTTCCGCCCTTTTTCATGATGAGGGAATAGAGATTTTGAAGATCTTCGGGCATTCCTTTTTCCGGGGCTTGAGGGATTTTTTCGGGCTGCTGCACCGGGGATTCATATATGACCTTTTCGCTTGAAGCTTTATTTTTTTTCCTTTTCAGGAAGATAAATAAAACAGAACATAATATTATCAATATTACTCCAGCCACTAGATATGTGTCGAAGGGGGTATCGTTTCTCATGTCAATGTCGGAAGTAAGGTTCATGTCGCCGAGATACTCGATCTCCGAATCAGTAGGCGGGAAGAGAAGCAGATCGATATTGAAATTCCCATCGCTTTCAACTATCGGGACATTCTCCTGCGCGCTATATTCAAGAATATTGTTCCTGTAGAATTTTGCATAGATGGTATAGTTCCCGGGCGGGAGATTGTCAAAAGAATAAGTGCCGTCTGTTGAGATCTTTGACTGAACGGGTATAGAATTGATCTCCACTATTGCATTCTTAAGAGGCTTATCAAAATCCGACCATGTGTATATGGAGCCATGTACTGTCGAAGCCTGTGCGCCGCTGATGAGGGCTATCATGAAAAGGAAAGTTATAAGCAACTTAGATACACTGACCATATGCTCTCTAATCTTGGAGAATCGTATATATAGCTTATTCTAAAGTTAAAAGAGGAATTATAAAGGTTTGTAAAGGATTATCTGCCTTAATAAACTTTGATTTTTCCGATAAATAAAAGTATATTTATCAACTTAACTATTATAGTGGTAAGTAAGCAATCGCACATGATGCGTTTGATAAAACATAGAAGGAGGAACAAAATATGAAAAATAGAAATTGGCTCAAAATATTAACTCCGCTTGTAGCGGCAGTTTTCATTTTGAGCATGTTCTCCGGGATAGCTGCGGCGCAAAATCCCAAAGAACAGTACGACAATGCAAAAGATCAATACCAGATACTCAAAACCAAATATGACGACGCAAGAAAGAACTATCAGGAAGCAAGAGATAATTTCAATTCTGCAAAACAGAATTTCAAATCCGCAAGATCTAACCTGAGCAAATATGAATTGATGGACAAAACCCGTGATTATCTTATTAGATCGATAGATTACATGTTAGTCCATCTTGATATCCAGAAAACCAGGGTGGATGCTGAGAAGGATTACATTCCTTTCGACGCAGTTGCCAACATAGATACTCACATAACGCAACTGAACGATATTAAAGCTACATTGCAAAGCGCTAACACATCTCAGGAACTTTCGGATGCTGCACGCCAGCTTGATAATACATCAAAAGAAATGAACCTTGAAGCCCGATACTATGCCGGGATAATCGTTAATCATAGAATTGACCAGTTCCTTTTGAAGGCGGACAATGCCACAAGAATGGGCACAATTATCCAGAGGCTTAAGGACCAGGGCAAGGATGTTTCTGCTCTCGAAGGATATTCGTCAGCATTCGATACATTTTTGAGCGAGGCAAGGACGAATCACCAGAATGACCTTTCATTGTACGGTACTCATAACGGGTTTGATAGCAATGGTGTTGTAACGAACAACCAGGATGCATTGGCGTTCCTGCGGGAAGCTACAGCATCTCAAAAGGATACGATCAGCAAACTCAGGAGCGCAGCCGAAGAATACAGAGATTTCTTCACGGAAGCAAGAAAAATGCTCCCCGGACCTGTTGTAAGAGGAACGGGAAAGCTTGAAGCCAATGGTACAGGCAGTGCCAATATAAGGGGAAACGTGAATGTTACGCTGACTGTTTCAGGAAATGCTACCATGACAGTCTCGAGTAACGCTCAGGTTACTGTGGACGGAACCGGGACGAAAGAAGTTCTCGGTAATGGAGACGTCAGATACCAGGGATTTGGTTCAGCCACTGTCACGGGTTCAGGCATCAGGATCGATATATCCGGAGATAACATGGTTCTGACAGCAGAGGGTTCCGGTTCAGCATTCCTCAGGGGTAAGGGAACTTACCATACTGAAAAGGGAATCACTGTATCGGGTGAATGGGAGAAGGTGAATTAAATGAAGGCAGTTTATCTCGTGCTGATAATCGTGCTCGTAGCAGCTTCTCTGGGGTGTGTGGGCAAAAGGCAGGATGTCTCTACAAAGGCGCAAACGACGCCGGTGGGGACAGCCCCTCCTTCGTCCACTTCCCAGCCATCAGGCATTGTTCCGGGAACTGAAGTATTAGATACGAGTAACGACCTTACGACCATTGATACCATGTTCAATGAGTCGAGTCTTGATATGTCATTTTCAGAGGTAAACGCTGATACGTTTACCTGATCTTTTTTTATTTTTTTTATTTTTTCAACCGCATAAGAGTTAATATAAGCTAAGTCCAGTAGGTATTATGCGAATTCTCGCCCATATCTGCTGTGCGCCGTGTTTTACATATCCTCATAAACGGCTGGAGGAGGAAGGGCACGAGGTTACGGGCTTTTTCTATAACCCGAACATTCATCCGTATCAGGAATACAAGAGCCGTAAGGGAGGGCTTGAAAAGTATGCGGAACTCAGGACTGTGAAAGTGATATATAAGGATGAATACGATATCGAGAGCTATCTGCGCGGCGCCCTTGATGCACAAGACAGGTGCAGGTTCTGCTATGCGCTGCGGCTCACTGAGACCGCAAAGACCGCGAGATCCCTGGGTTTCGATGCCTTTACGACCACGCTTCTGATATCCCCATACCAGAAGCATGAAATGCTTTCGGAGGCTGGAAGAAAGATCGCTGATGACTATGGCGTCGAGTTCTATTATGAGGATTTCAGGGAGGGTTATGGGGAATCGAGGGAAATTGCCCGCGGGCTTGAACTTTATATGCAGAAGTACTGCGGGTGCATATTCAGCGAAAAGGAGAGATATTACAAGAATTCTTGAGATTTTTCAGACACAGAGTAAAAATTGACTTGATACATTGAAAGCAAAAGGTTTTAGCCCTTCCCATGTTATATAAAGATGGTTTTATGGGTCATGAAGTGCTGTAATAATCCCCATGAAATAAAAGGGGGAATAGGTGGACATGAAAGTTGATGCAAAAAGCAAATAATAACTAAGGAGAGATGAATATGAAGAACGTTGAAATGTCAGTAGAAGGGAACATCTTAACGATAAAGGTGGATTTGACAAAGGATTTTGGACCATCTACATCCGGGAAAACGATCATTATCGCTTCAAGTGAAGGTAATCAGTCCATTCCAGGAAAGGAAGCTGTGAAAATAGGGTTGAATGTTTATAAGAAGAAATAACTCAAATTATTTTAACTCAAAAAGTGGCAGTAAATATCGGACAGGATTTACAGGATTGACAGGATACGATTCAATTAATTATCCCACTAATCCTGTTATCCTGTCTGAAAAAACTAACCAGCCATGCAATAATTCAAATCTCATCTCACCATGAAACTCACAGACAACGAGATCCGGGATATTAACAGGTATTTTGAAGAAGGGAAACCTCTTCCTGAGAAATACCGCTTTTTGTTGTTCGAGGATAAAAGGGAAGTGGAACTTGTCCGGAACGGGAAAACGAACGAAGTCTGCAATGTTGTCCTGCCTTTCCAGATCATCGAGCAGGTCGATGAACCAAGAACTGAGAAAAATGTAAGTTTTCAGAAGACGCTTTTTGATGTAGACTACAGGGGACGGCAGCAGAAGGGGTGGACGAATAAGCTCATCTGGGGCGACGACAAGCTGTTAAAGTTGTGGATATATTCGGGAATGATACTATGAAGAGTATAGAGGTAATGATTTAAGTATTTCGGTAGATTAAGGTGGATGAATGCAAGAAAATACACAATTATTTAAAGCATTTAAAACATTTGAGAACGGTTCAACCTCGGTCAGAATTGATTTTCATTTACATACACGAGCAGATGACAAGGGTTTTTACAAAGGCGAAGACAATCAATTTGTAAAAGATTATATAGATAAATTAAAACAGGAAAATATTCAAGTTGGTATTATAGCAAATCACAACAAATTTGACCGAAATGAGTTTCAAACTCTAAAAAAATCAGCGAAGAAGGAAGAAATTTTTCTCTTACCGGGGATAGAACTATCCGTTAATGATGGTGCAAATGGTATTCATATATTAGTCGTTTTCGGTGATCGCTGGTTAGAGAATTCAATCGATTATATTAACCAATTTCTCGCAAATACATTCAGGGGAAAAGAAAATTATGAGAATATTAATGAAAGATCAAATGATAGTTTGGTTAATACTATCGAACTTCTTGACGGATATAATAAAGATTATTTTATCATTTTGGCTCATATTGAACAAAAAAGTGGCTTTTATGAGGAATTGAAAGGGGGAAGGATTACAGAACTTGGAAAAAACCAATTATTCAGAAGAGCGGTTTTAGGTTTTCAAAAAGTAAGAACAAGAGACATAGAGAACAATCTAAAACAATGGCTTGGTGAAGATTTACCAGCTTTTGTCGAAGGTTCAGACCCGAAAAATATTGAAGAAATAGGAAAAGGAGAAAAGAGCTATATTAAAATTGGAGACTTCAATTTTGAAGCTATCAAATTTGCTCTATTTGATCATGAATATAGAATAAAAAAATTAAAACCTGAACCGGAAAATTCGTATATCAAATCAATAAGTTTTGAAGGTGGTTTGTTAAATGGCAATACAATTAATTTATCTTCAGATTTAAATAATTTCATAGGAATTAGAGGGAGTGGAAAGTCCTCTATTATTGAAGCTTTAAGATATGCTCTGGATATTGGCTTTGGCTTTAAAGCTATGGATACTGATTATAAAGAAAAACTTGTGAGATATGTATTAGGAAGTGGGGGAAAAATTACCATTGAAGTTGTTGATAGATACAAAAAAGAATATCGAATTGAAAAGATTTATAACCAAAAATCTGATATTTTCTTAGAAAATGAACTTGTTCCTGAAATCTCAACCGAAGCAATAATAAATAAGCCAATATATTTTGGACAAAAAGATCTTTCGAATACTGGCGAAGGTTTTGAACAGGATTTGATAAACAAGTTAATCGGAAATAAATTAAAAGATATTCAAAAAGCAATCGAAAAAAAGCAATGGGACGTTATTAATCACATTCATGAACTTAAAAAGTTAAAAGAAATAGAAAATAAAAAAGAAGAGATATTATCACAAAAAGCAGATGTCCAACATAAATTAAAGATTTATAAAGAATATGGCGTTGAAGAAAGACTTAAAAAGCAAGTGAATTTTAATAAAGATAATGTAAAATTTAACGAAATTTTTGATTTCATATCAATATATGTTGATGACATTGAAAAAATTAACATAGAATATCTTGAAAGATTTGAGACTATTACGCATTATGAGTCCATTGAAAACAAAGAACTTTTTGATGAGATGATGCAGATATTTAACTCCATAAAATCAAATTTTGAAGAGTTAAAAGGATCATCCCAATTCATAAGAATAAAATTGGAAGAATTACAGCAGATAATTAATAAATTCCAATTAAAGCAAGATCAGCTTAAAGAAGAGTTTGCGAGGATTCAAAGGGAAATCAAAATACCAAATATAAATCCTGACGATTTTGTTAAACTAAATGCATCACTGAATCTTATAGATTTGAAAGTCAATGAGATTGAAAAAAGTAGTGAGAAGAAGACGACGATAGAAAAAAATTTGCTTTTGAAACTGAAAGAACTCAATGATGTGTGGTTGGAAGAATACAGATTTTTGTCAGACGAAATATTGAAAATAAACGATAACCAGAAATCATTGAAAATTGAGATTGAGTTCAAAGGGGACAAGAATGATTATAAAAAATTTCTGCAGAAAATGTTCAAAGGTTCAGGATTATATGAAAAAGACTTCACTGAAATTGTAAATAAATCTCAAGATTGTATTGAAATTTACAAAGTACCGTCTATTATAGAATCGATTCTAAAAGATAATAAATTGCTCAATTTTAATAATATTCTTCAGGAAAATCTTCAGGCATTCTTAACGTATAAGGTGCCTAACAAATATATTATAAAATATAGAGATAAAGAATTGAAAGAACATTCTTTGGGACAACGAGCATCAGCTCTTATTTTATTTATTCTATCCCAAAAAGAAAACGATGTGATCATAATAGACCAGCCAGAAGATGATCTCGATAATCAGACTATATATGAAGATGTTATTAAGCATATAAAGAACTTAAAAACCAAAGTGCAATTTATTTTTGCAACGCATAATGCAAATATACCAGTTCTTGGCGATTCTGAACAAGTAATAGCTTGTGAATATAAACCCGAAACAATAACACCTATTATTGGAAGCATTGATAATAAAATTATTCAAGAAAAAATTGTTCATATAATGGAAGGAGGCTCAGAGGCATTTAATAGACGAAAGGAGATTTATCATTTATGGAAACAGTAGAATTACTTGAGCTAATTGAAAAAGGAGAAGACAGCAAAAGGCAGTTTAAAGCTAATTTTCATAATGCAGTCCAATTAGCCTAGGAGATGGTTGCATTTTCCAATACTAAAGGAGGCAATATTATAGTGGGTGTTGATAATGATTCTAATATCATTGGTCTTTCAGGTGATGATATTAATAGGCTTAACCAATTAATCTCAAATGCAGCCACTGAAAATGTTAAACCTTCAATAAATCCATTTACAGAAATAATAAAAGTTGGAGATAAAAAAATATTAGTAATCTCAGTACAGGAAGGTTATAATAAGCCCTATTGCACAAACGAAGGTATTTATCTTGTTAAAGTTGGATCAGATAAAAGAAAAATATCTCAAGAAGAACTTCAAAGGCTTTTTCAAGAATCAAAAAAAATCATGGCTGATAAAAGCATAATATCCGATTCTTCGTTGAAGGATATTGATAAGAAATTACTTAGCGAATTTTACCAAAAAACGTTTAATAAAAAAATTGAATCTGCTGAGATTGGCATAAATAAAATATTAGAGAATTTATATCTCGCTAAGAATGGAAATTTAACTCTTGCAGGGCTTTTACTATTTGGAAAAAATCCGCAAAGATTGCAGCCAGTATTTAAAATAAAGGCTATTAGTTATTTTGGAAATGACCCTGCTGGTACCAAATTCAGGGATAGCGATGACATAACTGGAAACCTATTAGACCAGTTTAAAAAAGGAATGGGATTTTTAACACGGAATTTAAGAAAAATCCAAGTCAATGAGAATTTCAATATTGAAGGTGAAATTGAAATACCAATTGTCGCATTAGAAGAACTTTTGATCAACGCTTTGATGCATAGAGATTATTTTATTTCATCCCCCATAATTTTATTTATTTTTGATAACAGGGTCGAAATAATCAGTCCAGGAAGATTGCCGAATAATCTGACAATTGAAAATATAAAAAATGGGGTTTCCATTTCACGTAATCAGGTTATTATGTCTTTTGCATCGAAAATATTGCCATATAGAGGAGTAGGGACTGGAATAATACGAGCATTACGTAGTTATAATAAAATCGAATTTATCAATGATATTGAAACAGAAAGATTCAAAGTAATAATTCATAGAGTATAATAAAATATAATGAATTAAATTATAAATCCCCCCATACGAAATACTTGATACTGATTACGATGGTCCCCGGCAGATGAAGGTATAAATTATGACAGAGATGACAAAAATGATGACAGAAAATTCGTTTTATTCCAGGGGATATGTGGAACCGCAGTATTCTGCAAACAGGTGAGAAATGCTTCAATTCTTCATACAAACGGTTGAAGACGCTGCAAAAAATCACTTTCACCCCGCTCTACTTACCTATTTACAATCGTTTGATCTCTTAACCATACAAGAAATACATTATGAGAGAGATAAATATGGATTCTAATGAAGCGCTTGTTGTTTTTGAGGGAACCAAAATTAGAAGAATCTGGCATGATGAACAGTGGTATTTCTCGGTGGTTGATGTTGTAGGGATTTTGACTGATAGCTCCGTACCCAGAAGATACTGGTCAGATTTAAAAATCAAGCTTGATGA
>CABMHZ010000047.1 GCA_902386115.1 uncultured archaeon
ACATTGGGCAGACGCAGATTTCGAGGTTCATAAAAAACCTCAATCGCAGAAATCTTTAAAGGACTTTTTCAAAGGCTAACCGAGACAACAATAAACGCTCAGGGCTTCCAGCCCTGAGTAGTTTACTTGAATGGAACGGCGAGACTGCTGCCAGCCGCACCTATGCCTCAAGGTGAGGAGACGCTGTAGTAGTGACCTCATACTAACTTTATTTTTTTGGATTTTAGGGAATAAGCCAGCCGAAATCTTTATAGGCAAGCAAAACATTAAAGTTAGGTATACCTAATAAAAAATCAAGGAGTACAAAAACCAATATGCCAGCAAATATTTTACCGAGTTTCATAATAACCTTCAGGGAAGCGCTTGAAGCAGCCCTGATAATAGGGATAATCGCAGCTTATATCTCAAAGCTTGGCAGGAAAGACCTCAAATTCTACCTTGCTGCAGGGATAATCGCCGCCGTAATAGCAAGCGCCGGGGTTGCCCTGGTTTTTAAAGCAGTATATGGAGGGCTTGAGGGCACATCAGAACAACTGTTCGGGGGCGCTGCGGATCTAATTGCTGCTGCGGTGCTCACATACATGATATTCTGGATGGCAGGAAGTTCAAAGAAAATTAAAGGAGAGATCCAGGAAAAAATAGATTTATCGATCTCAAAAGGCGAGATGCTCGGAATAGCAATGATGTCCTTTATCGCGGTATTCAGGGAAGGAGTCGAAACTGTGCTGTTCCTCGGGACGCTCGCTATAAGCTCTACTGCCGATACGCTGGAAGGATTTGCGCTTGGTGTACTTGTAATCGTGCTTCTATCTGATGTCATGTTCAGTGGAATTTACAGGCTCGACCCCGGCAGGTTCTTCAAATACACAAGCATCCTGCTGATACTCTTTTCAGCAGGTATGATAGCCTCAGGAGTAAATGACCTCAACGATGCAGGAATTATCCCGCCCATCATAGAACATGTATGGAACATCAATCCCCCTGTGAATGCGGACGGCTCATTCCCACTTTTCCATGAGAACGGAGCAATCGGGAGCGTCCTCAAATCCCTCATTGGATACAGCGGCGCCCCCTCGCTCACCGAAGTTATCGCTTACCTTGGCTACTGGGTAATTATCGGAATATTAATCTCCAGGACTTATGCTGGACAGCAGGTGATGAAACATGGAAGCTGATACTTCAAGGACAGAAGAATACCTTGAATCCATCTACAAACTCCAGCAGGAACAGCATCCGGTAAGCACATCGCGCCTTGCTGAGCATCTGAAACTCTCCGCTCCTTCGGTCTCTGAGATGGTAAAAAAACTCACAGGAAAGGGTCTTGTGTTCCAGTCGGAACGGGGCGTATGTCTTACGGATGAGGGAAAATCGCTAGCCAAAAAGGTCATCAGGAGGCACAGGCTCTCAGAACGGCTGCTTACTGACATACTGGGTTTTAATTGGGACGAAGTGCACGACGAGGCTTGCAGGCTTGAGCACGCCATAAGTCCTGAAATGGAAGACCACATAGCTAAGAGCCTTGGAAATCCCAGGACATGCCCGCATGGTCATCCGATCCCGGACAAAGACGGCAAACTCGCAAAAGAAAAGCTGAAGCCGCTCTCTGAACTCAAAGCCCGTGAAAAGGGTATCATCGTGAACGTGTTCGAGGAAGACCCGAAGATGCTCAAGTACCTTGCTTCTCTCGGTCTGATACCTGACGTATGCGTAAAGGTTGAGGAGGTCGCGCCTTTCGGTGGTCCGCTCATCGTTTGCGTGGCAGGCGCGCGGTACGCTCTTGGGAGAGAAGTAGCCTCAAAGATAAAGGTGAAATGATGCTTTCGTGCCACGGTGCGCTAAAGGAGATCAAAGGGAACACGGATTTCGTTTTTGTGCTTGCGGGGAATCCCAACGTGGGAAAATCAAGCATCTTTAACCGCCTCACAGGTATGGGCGTTGTGACTGCAAACTATCCCGGAAAGACCGTTGAACTGAACATGGCAGCCACCACTTTTAAAGACCTGCGCATCGGGATAATCGACCTTCCGGGCAGCTATGCGCTTGGCGCGGTATCAGAAGACCAGTGGGTGGCTCGCAGGGCAGTGCTTGACACCAGTCCTGATGCCGCGATAATGATACTTGACGCCACGAACCTTGCAAGGAACCTCTACATGACGCTTCAGTTCATCGATCTTGGCATTCCGATCGTCGCAGCCCTTAACCTGATAGATGAGGCTGAAAAGAGGAATATCAGAACTGATACTGAAAAACTTTCAGACCTCCTTGGAATCCCTGTTGTATCTACCATTGCTACCACAGGGCAGGGTCTTGATGAACTGATACAGAAAGCAGTTGAGGTCGCCGGAAAAAAGTACGAGATCAAATACGACATACGTTATGGGACCGATATTGAAACCAACATCAGGAAACTTTCTGATTTGCTTTCAAGATATGATTTTGGTATCGCTCCGAGGGCTCTTGCGCTGCTGCTTCTTGAAGAGGATTCCGAGTTTGTCGAGCTTGTGGATAAACATGCGGACGGGATTTTCATTCTCGGGGAAGTTAAGAAGATCAGCACGGACATACAGAAAAAACACGGGGAGAAAACGCCGATGCGGATAGCCCGTGAAAGGCACGGGCTTGCGGGCTCGATAGCCTCGCAGGTGCAGGGAGATGTAACACCTGCTGTATCGGATAAACTCTGGGCTTACACAACGTCGCCGTTCACAGGTATCCCCCTGCTACTTTGTGTACTATCAGTTATTTTCGCATTCATTTTTTTTGGCGGGAACCTTCTTTCTACAATGTTCAGCGACCTCTGGGCTGCGCACATATCTCCTATAATAGACGGAGCGATTTTTGCTGTTTTCGGCAGCGGGATTATTGGAAAGACGCTTATCTGGGGCTTTGATGCAGGTATACTTGCAGCGCTTGCTGTCGGAATTCCTTATGTGCTGACTTTTTACTTCATGCTTGCATTCCTTGAGGATAGCGGATACCTGAACTCTGTGGCATTTCTCATGGACAGGCTGATGCACAAATTCGGGCTTCACGGAAGGGCGATAATACCTCTTGTGGCTGGGGCGGGCTGCAATGTGCCGGCGATAATCGGGACACGTGTGCTTACTACGATGCGCGAGAGAACGATAGCCAGCACCCTTATCACACTCATCCCGTGCAGCGCCCGCACCGCCGTAATCCTTGGCGCGGTTTCACTGTTCGTTGGCTGGAAGCCTGCCGTTGCAATATATATCATCATTCTTGTAGTTGTTTTCTTTGTCGGGATCGGGCTTAACAAAGTGATGTCGGGCAGTTCCTCAGGGCTCGTTATGGAGATGTTCCCATTCAGGGCTCCCATAATATCGAATATCGTCAAGAAGACATGGTTCAGGTTCAGAGACTTCGTGTTCGTGGCTTTTCCTATTGTTCTGGTTGGTTCACTTGTCCTTGGGGCGCTGTACGAAACCGGTTACCTCTGGGCGCTGGCTGCGCCGCTTTCACCTGTTGTTGAGGGATGGCTCGGGCTTCCCGCAGTTGCAGGGCTTACGCTGATCTTCGCAGTGCTCAGGAAAGAACTTGCGCTGCAACTGCTTGTCACCTTTGCAATTGTGAAATACGGCGGAGGCGCCAGTAATCTATTGCTTTTCATGACCCCCCTGCAGTTGTTCGTGTATGCGCTCGTGAATACCATCTACATCCCGTGCGTTGCGACTATCGCAGTACTGGGGCGCGAGCTGGGATGGAGGCGCGCCATAAGCATCATGATTTTCACGATAGTGCTTGCGATAATTATCGGCGGGATCACATTCAGGGTCATCCAATTCTTTCACTTGCTATGAAAACACAATGTCCTCTCTGCGGGTTCAGTTTTGATGCGAAAGACAACGAAGGGTGTAGAGCCTGTCCGCGCTTCATGAAATGCGGTATGACGCTGTGCCCCAACTGCGGGCATGAATTCCCGGGTGAGTAAAGGCTTGTCTGATATACCCTTTAGAAGAAAGCGATTCATGTCGTGTTAGCGATAGTTGAATATATTAGTAATGGAATAGAGAATAAACCTGGGATGGTAAATGTTAATAATCCAAGAGGATGGAACCTAATATGCCACTAATATTCACAGATGAAGATTTGATGTATCTTGACAAAGAACATGATGAGCAGTTGCAGTCTATAAAGCAGACGATCGAGGCACTGAAAGTGAAAGGCGACGCAACATTCTGTAAAAAATGCGGTCACTTGATGCAATATTTCACAGTGGGAAATGCAAAGCTTTTCCAGTGCGGTTTCTGCGGGAACAGGGTCGCAGAAGTGATCAAATTATAGATGTTTTCAGATATTATTTTTTGAAAAATAAGTCGCTTGATCGACCAAAAAAAATGTCTCAGATGCGCCGGTCGGGAATTGAACCCGAGTTTAAGCGTTGGCAACGCTCAGTGATAACCTCTACACTACCGGCGCAAACCCTGTGTGCTTTTGAGGCATTCCCTAAATACGCTAATCCGTATTAATAGTTTTTCTAATGAAGTTCGATCCAGGGCATTTTGCTGATTAATTTGTCCCGTGGTATTGATCTATGTGGTTATATTGATCCCTTTCGGGTTTATATCGTACGAAAGGAGTTGCATAGGGTTTTTCTGTTCTTATTAAGATAAGCCCAACTGCGTCCTCAAATAATTATACAGTAACATATAAATCGCAAGTAATGCGAGGGTAAATAGAAGGCTTTTTTTCCATTTCTTATTCCAACGCGCCCCGAAAAACAGACCGATGATGAAACCTATGGCATGGGATAGATATGCCACATTTCCCCCTTCCCCGTTACTGATGGCTATTATGTTGAATATGAAAAACACGATTATGAGTGGTCCGGTGGGAGAAATAAAACTGAATGAGAACTTAGGGCTCCGGGTAAGGAGCAATACTGCCATGACTGAGAATATGGCAGCAGACGCACCAACCATCTGCGCGCCGGGATAGAATGGGATGCTCAGGATGAATGATATCACTCCACCGGTAAAGAACACTACCCCGGTGCGGCTATCGCCTACCTCATCTTCAAGGCTGTTGCCGAAAACATACAGGAAAAGCATGTTTCCCACAAGGTGAACTGGATTTGCATGGACGAAAAGACCGGTGAGTAAGGTATAATAGCCACCGTGAAGCAGCGCATATTCGCTGAATGCAAGGTTATTCTGCGTTATCCATGCATACAGGCTGAATGCGAAACTCAGTACGATCAAAAGATTGGTTATCATTGCCTGCTTACGAGTTCTCTCGTTCGCGATGCTATATCCTCCGGGTCAACGCGAAGTCCTGCCACGCCGCTGTCCATTGCAGCCTTTGCCACTGCTTTTGCAACTTCCGGCGCAACATCCGGATCAAATATGCCGGGTATTATCATCTCCTCGGCAGGTTCATGTACGAGCGAGGCAAGCGCATTAGCAGCCGCCAGTTTCATCTCCTCGTTGATGTCTATTGCCCATGTATCAAGCGCGCCCCTGAATATGCCGGGAAAGCCAAGTGAGTTGTTTATCTGGTTGATGCAGTCCGAGCGTCCTGTTCCCACAATGCGCGCGCCGGCAATCCTTGCTTTTTCAGGCATTATCTCGGGCGTGGGGTTGGCGAGTGCGAATACGATAGCGTCGTCTGCCATCGAATGAACCATATTCTCAGATACTATCCCGCCGACTGACAAACCGATAAAAACATCAGCACCTTTCATAGCATCTGCAAGTGTGCCTGAAACACATTTCCTGTTTGTGTGTTCTGCAAGCTCTTTCTTATACGGGTTCATTCCTTCCCTGCCCCTGTATAATATTCCAGCCGTATCGGTCACGATCACGTCGCCGGCTCCTTTATCAAGCAGGAGTTTTGCGGTGGCTGTGCCGGCTGCACCTGCTCCGCTGATGACCACTTTTATTTGGCTGAACTTCTTTCCGACGACTTTCAGGGAATTGGTGAGCCCTGCAAGCGCAACTGTGGCAGCACCGTGCTGGTCGTCGTGGAATACCGGGATATCAAGCAGCTTTTTCAGGCGCTCCTCGATCTCAAAACATCGCGGCGCGCCTATATCCTCAAGGTTGATGCCTCCGAATGACGGGGATATGCACTTTACCGTATTTACGAGTTCATCGATGCTCCTTGTGTCGAGGCAGACGGGAAAGGCATCTACTCCTCCAAAGAGTTTGAATATCAGGGCTTTTCCTTCCATTACCGGCATAGCGGCATGAGCGCCGATGTCGCCAAGACCGAGAACGGATGTGCCGTCACTCACTACAGCAACGAAGTTTCCTTTTGACGTGTAGCGGTAGACATCATCCCTGTTCTTATGTATCCGCAGGCACGGTTCAGCCACGCCCGGCGTATAGGCAAGGCTCATGTCTTCTTTTGTCTTTACGCTCACCTTGCTTCTGATCTCTATTTTTCCCCTGTGCGATTCATGGAACTTTAGCGCCTGTTCATATACCGATCCCTTCATGGTTCAATCCCTCAATGCTTTTTCTACTGCTTTTTTATGTAACTCCGCAGCCTTATGTATTCCGCCTCGTGTGCCCCTTACCGCCCTGCACGGGTATTGCTGCACAAGGAGCCCCGCCCTTGCAGGAGCATCTTTTGTGCCTGACCCGATAAGACCTTTCGCCATGTGCCATGTGCTGCCACACGGGGCGCCACGCAGCACTTCTACTTTCGATATTACCCCATTTTTTGTGGTTATTTTGACTGCCGGACTTCCAAAGCAAGATGCGAAATCATCCACAACATCGTTCCCACTTTTTTCCAGTTCGCAACATATCTCGTGTACTTCGATATGCATATCGTATTTTTTGGACAATTCATCAAGTTCTTCGCGCCCGCCCGCTCCTGACATGCCCCCTGCGATTATGACCGCACGCGCGCCGCTCTCGCCTGCGAGGCGTACTATTTCAGGCGTGATGTCAGGATGAAGCGTGTATGCAATGACGATGTCACTGGATAATACTTTTTTGTCGGGGTTCAGGGAAGCGATAAATTCCTGCGGGTCTTCTATGAAATCGGGAAGCGACTCAGGGAGTTCTATAGACGATACACTGAAATCGGAATTGGTTTTTATATTCTCTATGAGACGGCGTCCGTATTTTCCCCTTGTGACGACCCCGATGGATATCATTGATTTATTATTGTCGCTTATTAAATATTAACACCATAGTTTCTGCTCGATAAACGCATGATTTTTTAAAATATCCTGAAAATTCAGGAAATGAAATTATCCATAATTATATCCTTTCAAATATCCGATGTCTATATCAATCTCATCAAACGTTATGGAAAAATGAGTTACCACAGGGCATTCTTTAATGATTGATTCTATTTGAGAGTAATACTCTCGAAAATTCATAAGCTGATTCCCGATAAAATATTCAGCTTTTTATTCCAAATATCAAAGCCTTTTTTTGCCGCATACCAGTCAAAAAAGTCATCGCTGTCATCCAATTGTCCTGAATCAAACTTTTTCATGAACGTATCCGAACTCATTTTATATTTTGTCTCAAAATTTTGACAGGTGTCTGCATACCTGTTTTTCTTGTGTTTTGCTATCTTTTCATCCAGGGCTAACGCTGAACGGATCACATTACTGACTTCGAGCAATGAAAAATCATTTTTTACATTTACAGTTAAAGCCATGTTTGATTCTCCGGATTAATAATAATATGTTATTTCCATATAAATAACCATTGATGTATCAAAACCTTCTTATCTTTTTAAACTAAACATGAAGGTTATGTCTTGCGTTTTACAATCATCCCGTTCCCTCGAAGGAAAAACCATTGTCCTCGGCATCACCGGCAGTATCGCCGCGGTTCGCTGCGTTGAGCTTGCCCGCGAACTCATGCGCCACGGCGCAAGCGTGCATGCGGTAATGACTGACAGCGCGCAGAAAATCCTGCATCCCGAAGCGATGAAATACGCAACCGGAAACTGCGTGATCACAGGGATTACAGGAGCGGTTGAGCATGTCGAGTTCTGCGGCATCGAGGGAAAAGCATCGCTTCTTCTTATCGCGCCCTGTACCGCGAACACCATCGGGAAAATCGCTCACGGCATCGACGATACAAGTGTCACGACCTTTGCCACAACGGCTTTTGCTTCCGGCATCCCGATAATTATAGTTCCTGCAATGCATGAATCCATGTACAACCATCCCATCGTTATCGAGAACATCGGGAAACTCACTGAACTCGGCGTGGAGTTCATAAATCCCGTGATGGAAGAAGGCGCGGCTAAAATTGCCTCCACAGATGATATCGTGCTTCGCGTGGAGAGGACACTGTGCAAAAAAACGCTTGCAGGAAAACGCATAATCATCACTGGGGGCGCAACTGCGGAAGCCATTGACCCGATAAGGATACTAACCAACCGCGCTTCGGGGAAAACTGGCGTTGAACTGGCGCTTGAGGCTTTCAGGAGGGGGGCGGATGTTACACTTGTGCACAGGGGCTGCATGGAGATACAGGGGATATGCGAGTTCAACGTCGAAAGCGCTGCGGATATGACAGAAACGGTGCTTGACGAACTGGGTAAGGGATATGACCTCCTCATCAGCGCGGCTGCAATATCGGATTTTACGGTCAAGCCATCCGGAGAAAAGATAAAATCAGGAAAAGAGGTAAACATTGCATTGAAGCTTGCTCCCAAGCTCATAAAAAAGGCGCACAGTGCCTATCCTGACCTTAA
>CABMHZ010000048.1 GCA_902386115.1 uncultured archaeon
TAACGGTACGATCATCTCTGTAGACGGAGGGCTGCTTATATAATTATTCGGCGGGAAATTATGAGGGAAGTCGTTATCGCGTCCGCTGTCAGGACTGCAATCGGAAAATTCGGGGGAAGCCTTAAGGATATAAGCCCGGTCCAGCTGGGGTCTGTGGTGTTGAAAGACGCCATTAAAAAAGCTGGCGTGGGAGCGGGTGAAATAAATGAGGTTATCATGGGGAACGTCCTGGCAGCGGGGCACGGTCAGAACATAGCGAGACAGGCTGCAATCGCTGCCGGCTTACCTGTTGAGGTGCCGGCTTACTGTGTGAACAAGGTATGCGGCTCAGGATTGAAATCCATCATCCTTGGCGCCCAGTCGATCATGCTTGGCGATGCTGATATTGTGCTTGCGGGCGGCATAGAGTCCATGTCAATGGCGCCATACGTCCTGAAAAAAGCCCGCTGGGGAGCCAGGATGGGTAACGATGAGCTTGTTGACCAGATGGTTTATGACGGGCTGTGGGATATTTTCAATAATTATCACATGGGCGTAACGGCAGAGAACATAGCAGCAAAGTTCGGGATAACGCGCGAAGAGCAGGACATTTTTTCAGCCACAAGCCAGAACAGGGCTGAGGCTGCGATCAAGGACGGGAAGTTCAGGGATGAGATAGTTCCCATTCCAATCCCTCAGCCCAGAGGAGACCCCGTGATCTTTGATACTGACGAGTATCCCAGGTTCGGGACAACAAAAGATACACTGGCAAAGCTTAAGCCTGCGTTCAAGAAAGACGGGACTGTTACTGCGGGAAATGCCTCAGGCATCAATGACGGGGCGGCTGCGGTGCTTCTCATGTCGGAGGAGATGGCAGAATTAAGGGGAATAGAACCGCTTGCTATAATAAAGAGCTACGGGCTCTCCGGAGTTTCTCCCGATATCATGGGTACAGGTCCTATCAGCGCAACCAAAAAAGCGCTCAAGAAGGCTGACCTGAATGTGAATGATCTTGACCTCATAGAAGCAAATGAAGCTTTTGCCTCACAGAGCATTGAGGTAAACAGGGAACTTGGATTTAACACTGACATAGTGAACGTTAACGGGGGAGCTATCGCCCTGGGGCATCCGATAGGAGCAAGCGGCGCGAGGATACTGGTCACGCTTCTTCATGAACTGGGAAAGCGTAACGGTGAATATGGTCTTGCGACCTTATGTGTAGGAGGAGGACAGGGAGTCGCTCTTGTTGTAAAGAGGTGATAATATGACGAAGAACGGGGGAAGACTGGAAGGTAAAGTGGCTCTGGTTACCGGAGGCTCAAGGGGAATAGGAAGGGCGATCGCTCTCAGGCTTGCGGAAGACGGGGCTGATGTGGCTGTGAACTACCAGAACACGAAGGAACATGCTGAAAGGGTATCAAAATTAATAGACCAGATGGGTACTGCCGATGAGCTTGAAAAACTGAAAAACAGGATAGACCGGATAAATGGTAAAGAGCAGGCGAAGGAATTGTCTGATATGATAGAATCCATCGGAAAGCATTCTTACATATGCCAGGCGAACGTGAGAGACCCTGAACAGGTGAACCGGATGCGGGATGAGGTGCTCAGGCAGTTCGGTAAAGTGGATATCCTTATCAATAACGCAGGGATAGTCAGGGATAAATCTTTTGTGAAAATGACCCATGATATGTGGGATGATGTGCTTTCGGTGAACCTCGACGGGACGTTCTTCTGTACTAAAGCCTTCATAGAGGGAATGATCGAAAGGAAGTACGGACGGATAGTGAACATATCTTCAGTGATCGGCAGGATGGGCAATTTCGGGCAGTCGAATTATACAGCCTCAAAAGCGGGGATAATCGGTCTTACAAAGGCGCTGGCAAAGGAGTTCGCGGGCAAAGGCATAACCGTTAACGCGATCGCGCCCGGATTCATAGAGACCGACATGGTCAAAGGCGTAAGTGGTGAAGTGATGGAAAAGATACTGGCGCAGATACCTCTTCGCAGGCTCGGGAGAGCTTCAGAGGTGGCAGGGACAGTTGCTTACCTGACGTCGCAGGATGGGGACTATATAACAGGGCAGGTCATAGATATCAATGGTGGATTATATATATAAATATATTATAATTTGAATTTCCAAAATTATCATTATGATAATGACTAAATATTTATACAACTGGAACATTGTTATTATTGCCAAAAACGTAACCTTGGAAAGAGATGAATTGAATGGTTTATAAAGGGTTAGCGGCGGATGAAATGCCCAGAGTACCTGAGTTCTTTTTTGAGGATGTCGACCGAAAGTTGTCGTTCCCCGGAAAAATGTTTGAGTACACGCCTGTCGAGGGAGATTACCTGAATACCGGCATCGGCATAAGGACTCACGAAGAGCTTGATGAGATTAACATCGAGAGGGCAAAGTATCTGTTGAACATGGACGAAGCATTAATGGAAATGCACAGTTAAGGAGGTTTGAGCAAGAGCTATTTCGCAACAGGTAGCTTTGCTTTTATCTAATGAAGAATGAACCTGGAAATGATAAACGGGGTAATGTGAGATTCGATCAGGGCAGCCATAAGGAGGAGCGAAGCTACTATTTTGAAATAAAAAATTACACCCTGTGTTAACTCATCAAAAAGTTCATGTATTGGTCTCATTCCCGCCAGTGACCGATATGCAGCATGCCCGAGCCGAAAGCCGATACCCACACTGATAATGATCATGGGAAGTTCGATAATACCATGCGGCAGGATAGCAGCGACCACGAAAAGAATGCCCTGCTTTTTTAAGATAAATTCTACTAATATACCAAGAACGACGCCGTTGAACGCGGCAACTGCAAATGGAATGATCCCGAATATTAAACCCGAAATGAGAGCTGCAAAACTTATGAGCAGGTTATTTTCGAAAATTACGATCATCATCCCTAACGGGTCAAGCCCCGCAATGCCGCCATACGTATCTTTCATCTGGCTGAACACATATGCCGCTGCATCAGGATATTTTGCAGAAATTAATATACCCGCAAGGAACGAACCCATAAAAACAGCAACAGCGGCAAGAAAGTAATTTTTTGACGATTTGAAATATTCAATATCCTTCTGCATTATACCCCCATCATAATTCTCATTGTGTTCCTTACTGCGGGCGACAGACCGAGCACCAGTATTACTAATTTCATAAGCTGTACGAGCTTTTTATCCTTTTCATCCATCTTGTTATCAAGCATATAAAATACAGGGATGAACACAAGCAGTTTCAGTGGATACATTATAAGCGCCGGGTGGTTTGTATAATTTCCTACAAAATCTATGGCGAACGTAGGTACGACGTGCTTCTCGTAATAGCCCAGCCAGTCCATCCCTACATACGTGGATGAGGCGTCTAACATATGGGCAAAAAGAATGGAGATATTGAGCCTGTTCGTTAGAAGCGTAAAATTGAAATATCGTGAAACAAGATACACCGCACCCGTCGTGATAATGCCGAGAGCCAGGATAGAGACGGCGTAGTCGAGATGTACCACTTGCCCGGTAGCCAGAAGGATCATTATATTTATAAGAGTCCACACTATCCCTGCTGCCATGAAAAGCCCGTGATAATCCCTGATCTTTCCGTTTTTTTCAAGAGCCAGAGCCAATAAAAGGATTGATATCGTTACTGCAAAAACCACAAAATAAATGAGAGGAGTAATGAAAAGATATTGTATCGGCGGCTTGAACAGACCTGAATCTTCAAGCACCCGGAGTGATGAGCCTGCGAGGATGTAAGGCGTGACCGAGATAATGAAACGGTTATCTATTTCAACCTTGAATTTTGAAAGCAGTTTTGCAACGCCGAACAGGCAGATTCCAAGAACGATAGCGTATGTTACCGTATCCACTATGTTGTATGATGAATCATTAACGAAGTCGTTTATGAAATACTGATTTATATACTGCCAGAACGTATCTAATATATTATTCATAGCGAGACCTTATGAAATCCAGAGAAAATCATAAGAACAAATGGATGGAGCTTCCGAGAATTGTAGATGTCGGTCACGGTGTAATTCATAACACTGGTAAGGTATGTAAAGACCTTAAACTTAATGGGAACGCCATAATCGTTTCCGGAAATATAACTTTTAGCGCTGCGGGAAAGACCGCTGCATCTTCCCTGGAAGATGCCGGTTATCATGTGGACACCATCATTTCAAAATCTCCAACTCTTGAGGAGGTGGCTAAAGTGGAGAAAATGGCTGTTGAGACAAAAGCCTCGTTCCTGCTCGGTGTGGGAGGCGGCAAGTCCATAGATATCGCAAAGTTTGCGGCAATGCACCTTGACCTTCCGTTCATAAGCGTCCCGACGGCTGCTTCGCATGATGGTATAGTTTCCTCCCGGGCTTCCATAATACGGGAAGGTCAGACCGTATCTGAAGCTGCGCATACGCCGCTTGCTGTAGTGGCTGATACCGAAATAATAACAACAGCGCCTTACAGGCTTCTTGCTTCGGGATGCGGCGATATCATTTCCAACTATACGGCGGTTAAGGACTGGGACCTGGCGCACAGGCTGCGCGGTGAGCCTTTCAGCGAATACGCATCCATAATCTCAAATATGACAGCCAGGATGTTGATCGAATCGGCGGATACCATAAAACCGGGTATAGAGGAGTCAGCCTGGATGGTAATGAAAGCGCTTGTAGCAAGCGGAGTGGCTATGAGCATTGCAGGTTCCTCCCGTCCTGCAAGCGGTTCTGAACACAAGTTCAGCCACGCGCTGGATGAGATCGCGCCAAAGCCTGCCCTTCATGGCGAGCAGTGCGGCGTGGGCACGATAATGATGATGTACCTTCACGGGGGAAACTGGCAGGAGGTCAGGAACGCGCTTAAGACCATCGGGGCGCCCGTGAACGCCTCTGAACTCAGGATAAAGGAAGAATATATCATCAAAGCACTCCTACATGCCCACGAGATCCGTCCCGAGAGATATACGATACTGGGAACAGGGCTTACGCCCGAAGCAGCGGAGAACGTGGCAAGGATCACAAAAGTGATATGATAATTATTAAATCGGACAGGTGAATCAAATGGAAGAATCGGATACAGTAATAACATTGATCGGAACAAAACTCGCAAGAGAAGGGAACGAATTCATTTTCAAAGGCGGCGCAAAGGAATGTGAACCGTGCAAGCTTAATAAAACCTGCCTTGGTCTTAACGCCGGAGGCAGGTACAGGATAATTGCCCTGCGAAAAGGTGGAAAGCTTGAGTGTTTTGTGCACGATTCAGGCGTATGCGCCGTGGAAGTTATTGAACTGCCTCTTGAAATAAGCGTTGAATCAAGAAAAGCCATCAAAGGCTCGACAATCGTATATGAACCTGCGCCCTGTAATTTGACGAACTGCTATAATTATGTCTTATGCCGACCCGCAGGACTCAGGCGCGGGGACAGGTTCACTGTTGTAAGCGTGGGAGAAGATATCTCAGATTCATGTGAGAAAGATTATTCGCTAAAAGTGGCTGAGGTGAAACGGACAACATGAAGAAGGAAAACGGCAACCAGTGTATGGACTGCGGGAGAGAATTGAACATCAAGATACGCTATCCGGTGTATTCGGCACGGCTTGCCGTGACGGGATACAGATGCAGGGACTGCAACGAGAAGGCAAAATCCCCGGCGACCAGGAAGCGCGAAGAAGAGATGTGCAAGTTCATAACAGATGTGCCAAAGCCTGTGAACGTGAAGCAGGATATCAGGAAAGACCTGCCTAAGAATTAGCGATGCTGACAAAACGCATTTCTGACCTGACAGTTGAGGAGACGGAGCGTCTTACCAGCCGCGGCAAAGGGCTGTCTGATGTGATGCCGGCGGTTGCGCCCATACTCGATGATGTTAAGAAAAACGGGGATGCGGCGCTTCGCAAATATACACTGCAATTCGATAAAGCCTCAATAAAGGAAATTGAAGTCCAGGAGAGTGAAATAGAATCAGCCTTTTCCTCTGTTGATGAAAAGCTTATCCGGCATCTCAGGAAAGCTGCCGGGAATATCCGCAAATTCCACCAGGCACAGCTCAGGGAAGACTGGATAGCGGAGTTCGGTGAGGGTATAAAACTCGGGCAGCATATTTCGCCTCTTGATAGCGTTGGGGCATATATTCCGGGAGGAAGGGCATCGTATCCGAGTACGGCGCTGATGACGGTCATACCTGCGAAGGTGGCTGGTGTTGAGAAAGTTGTATTATGCACCCCGCCAGGGCAGGACGGGAGCGTGAACCCGCTTACGCTTGCAGCCGCGCATATAGCAGGCGCAGATATGGTGTTCCGGGTCGGGGGCGTACAGGCGATCGCGGCGATGGCTTACGGGACCGAGACCGTACCGAAGGTTGACAAGATCGTGGGTCCGGGCAACGTGTATGTCACCGCGGCAAAGATGACATGCGGGACTGCTATTGATTTTCCGGCAGGACCAAGCGAAGTGCTTATCATTGCGGACAATTCGGCGAGAGCTGATCATATTGCAGCAGACATGCTGGCACAGGCAGAGCACGACCCCGATGCCGTATGCGTTCTTGTCACAACCTCGGAAGAACTTGCTGGAAAGGTAAGACAGTATATGGAACTTCAGATGAAGATATCCCCAAGGCTTGAGATAATAAGGAAATCACTTGATAATGCGGCGATACTCACTGACAGTCTTGATGAGTGCATCGGTTTCTCCAACATGTTCGCGCCCGAACATCTTGAGATAATGACCGGGGTGGACATCCTGGGGAAGATAAAGCACGCGGGCTCGATATTCATAGGAAATTACGCGCCTGTGAGCGCGGGCGACTATGCCTCAGGCACGAACCACGTGCTTCCGACCGCGGGATACGCGCGGGTGTTCTCGGGGCTTAACACAGACCATTTCGTGACTAAATCAAGCGTCCAGGTAATTGATAAGAAGGGGCTTGAGAGCATCGGGGATACAATCATCGACCTGGCTGAGGCTGAGGGGCTGCCTGCGCATGCGAACGCGGTGA
>CABMHZ010000049.1 GCA_902386115.1 uncultured archaeon
ACAATTTCGCTCTGATACTTCTTGCCATGACCCCGGTTTTGCTCGGATTGGTTTTTGCGCCCTTCTACATAGCTGTCATAATCCTCTCAAACTCAGTCGCGCAGACCTTCCTCGATATCATTCCCTCCATTTTCCTTGGCGCCCCCGAAGCGGACACGGCGCTTGCGGTACTTCCAGGACACCAGCTTTTGATGGAAGGGCGCGGGGCAGAAGCTGTGCGACTCTCTGCCATCGGCAGTGCAGGCGCGGTGGCTGCTGCTCTCCTCATTGCAGTACCGCTTGGTTTCTTTTTCATGAACATCTACAGCATGATAGATGCGTATATTGTGTGGATACTTGTTTTTATCGTGGTCCTGATGATAGCCACGGAGAATGGGGAAGTGGTGGAAGGTCAGGGTTCGCTTGCGCACCTAAAATACAAGGGCTATGCCCTTGCGCTGTTCCTTCTTTCCGGCATGCTCGGGCTATTCGCTTTTGATAATGCGGATAAGATGGCGCCGCTTCTTGTGCTCGGCGAACCCTCGATACTTCTCCCTCTCCTGTCAGGATTGTTCGGCGCTTCGATGCTTGTTCTTGCACTTATGACCCGCTCGGAGATCCCGCCGCAGCAAAAATATTGCAGGTTCACGCTTCCAGGAAAAAGCATAATCAGGGGCATTCTCTCAGGAAGCGGCGCAGGGTCGTTCGTTGCATGGCTTCCGGGAGTATCGTCTGCCGTGGGTACAATAATCGCACGACTGTTAGTCCATGAGGATAAAGGCGAGGATTCCTCAAAAGAGTTCATGATATCTTTAAGTGCCGCGAATACTGCCAATGCGATTTTCAGCCTGATAGCATTATACACTATCCAAAGGGGAAGAAGCGGGGCTATGGTCGCGATCAATGGATTGATCAATGTCAAAGAATGGGATATATCAGTCGTGATCCTGCTGCTTGTGGTAATAGTATATGTTTCGATCCTCTCCTATTATACCACGATATTTCTCGGGGACAGGATATCAGGCGTGTTGTCGAAGATCGATTATTCAAAACTTTGCTCTGGAGTCCTGATCTTCCTGACTCTGATGGTCATAATGTTCACCGGCTGGTTCGGACTTGTTATATTTTTGATCTCCACTCCTGTCGGGATGATATCTTCTTTTGCAAAGATAAGAAAAACACATGCAATGGGAGTGATTTTGCTGCCGGTGATATTATATTTCCTTTGAAAAGACAGATACTTTCAAAAACCATAGTATTGAAATTTTAACGGTATGAAACTTTCAAAGAAATTATAATATTATAAACCGAAACTAACATATACCCCCCCTTCTATTATATGACTGGGTATGTAAATTTCGAGGGTAAGGTGGTTTAAAATTTTATCCACGGATTTTTACATGACAAAAAACGTGGGGCTCTACTGTTCACCAAGAGCGGATGAGCCCCATGTTTACCCGAAGGCAAGGTAAGGTATGCTTTGAAGTCATTTAAAGTTTGCTTTGTTATGCCTCCGGAAAGAAGAGATAAATAATGGAGGAAAAATATGAACAATAGTAAAAGAATGCAGCTAGGAGTGGTGCTTGCCGCCATGCTGCTGCTGAGCACAGCGTTTGTTATAGTGGCGAATGCTCAAGGACAGAATAGTGGTGGAACACCTGCAATTGATGGCAAGGATGCACTTTTATACGATGCACAATTTTATGCATCTGATAATCATATTAGTACTGAGGAAGCTATCCACCGATTACAACTTCAAAAGATTGTTGGGGAACTGGATGCAGAACTAAGTATGAATGAGACAGGAACCTTTGCAGGACTTTGGATTGAGCACAATCCGAAATTCAAGGTTGTTGTTCAATTTACTCGTAATGGTGAAGAGACGATCAAATCATATATGAAACAGTACCCAGATTTAGCCGGTATTGTTGAGGTACGCAACGTGAAAGAATCATATGCTGACCTCAAAAAGGCTCAAGTTGAGGCATCATCTTCAGTAAGCACTTCAGGCATACCTGCAGATTCAAACATCAATATATCTGGTAATACAGTTGAGCTGTATGTGGTTGAGGCGGACAGGAGCCGTTTTGATAATGCTCTGCAAATCGGAAAGATAAAATCATCTGAAATGGTCAGGGTAATCACAGTTAAAGCATTGGCAGAGAAAACCGCCAACATTTATGGTGGACTATCATTGACTTCATGTACAAGTGGTTTTTCTGTAGTAAAAGGCATTATCTTAAAAACTTATGGCATCACCACAGCCGGTCACTGCGATAACGCCCAGTCATACAATGGTACTAGTGTCCTGTCAAGGATGAATTGGTTCATATGAGATTGAGATATCTCGGTTATTTGTTGCTAATTGACGCTTGACAAGACACTAGTCTGACTTTCCAGAGCGAATTAAACACGGGCAACTATGATATTCAATGGCACACTGCGCCAGGCTACACTGTGACGAATAAAATACAGATATCGAGCCAGGGTGCCACTCGTGACATTACTGGGACCATAAGTAGAAGCAGCCAATCAGTTGGCAATTATGTTTGCAAGTATGGTAAGACTACAGGTTGGGGATGTGGTTACATCAGGAGCACAAATCTTAACGGAAATTACATTTGGGTTGCGAACACTGCTGGCCAGGATCGCCTTTGTGATCATGGAGATAGCGGAGGTCCATGGTTCTTGGCTAACGATGCATATGGAACAATGACAGCCATGATTGTTCCAGGTACCAGTGGCACCGGTGCCGATGGCGTCTATATGGCAGTCGACTATATATCTGGACTTGGCGTTAGTGTGATGACATCCCCGTAAATTAGAAAAACCAGGAGAAACAATAATTCAGATAGTAGAGGTAAGAATGAAATCAAGATTGAGAGGATTGATGATTGGAATCGTTGTGTCAATATTGATCGCCGGGTGTGTTGAAAAGACGCATCAAGATGAAAGATATGTCAATACATCAACTCCTCTTTTTTTTCCAGTGCAAAAGTATACAAATCCACGTGTTCAAATGACTGCAGAATTAGAAGGTGAATTAGTGCAAATAAATGGTTGTATCCGCGTAAATAATTATTTGCTCGTATGGCCATATGGGTTTTCAGTTAGCGCCAATGGTGAGGCAATCCAGATCAATAACAGCACTGGTAAACCAGTAGCAATTGTGGGTGATAAGGTCATACTGAGTGGAGGTGAGAAGCCAGGTGATATAATAGCAAATTTTTCGAGAGAGTTGCCGAGTAGCCGTTGTTCTGGACCTTACTGGATTGTCGGAGATGTGGTAACAGATGATTGAAAGCCATGTAAAGGTATGTTTCATCTAGATGAGACATTGTTCCCATCGTGGGCGTAAAATCTTTTGGTGTTGTAAAATTTAAAATAAAATAGCCACAGAGTCACCGAGGGCACAGAGTCATCATTTCTCCGTGATCTCTGCGCCTCAGCGGCTAATATTTTATATCAAAAACCAAACTATTTTACAATCCCTTCCCATCGACTTTGGCTTCTGGAGTTTCCGTCTTTTCTTGATGACCACTATGTCAGCTTATGCTTTTCCAAGAGGTTTTGGTACACCAAATGATATGGCTTGGAGTCAATCATGATGAATCAATGAGTTTTACTGAGCCCTAAACCTCTACCAGGGAAGTGATTTTGCTGCCGGTGATATTGAATTTCCTTTGATAAGAATATAATTTTATAGTAAGGAGAATATCATATTATACAACACATGTCTTCAATTGATGAATTCCTGGAATATAGTAATCAGGTACTGAATGCTAATATCGGATATCGGTCAAAAAGAATTATTGACAAGGTAAAATCAATTAAGAAATTAAATGATACATCAAATCTTCGCGATTTTGAGGAGTTCATTAACCTGATAGAGCTTGATACCGGTGTGATTGCAGGAAAAAATAATGCAACGAACATTTGCAGTGTTCTCAGGAGCAAAGCAATCGAACTCAACATTAGCAGGCAGGCAATGGAGATATTTAACACCTTAAGAGCAGAATCCTCAGAACTCAATATCACAGAGTTTTTGAAGAAGATCAACGTAGTGGATGCATGCGCCTTCCGGACAAAAGAAAGGGATATGACTGATAACCAAAAGCCGCTCAGGTTGTCAATAAGCAATAATATCGATGAATTTTTGATGAAGCATGCCCTTCCGACTGAAGCTATTATTAACAGATATTCAACATATCTGGCGTATAAAACCTGCGAAGATATAAAAAAGATCAAAAAGGACATTATTGAAAAAGTTAAGAATTTTGTGAGGAATACGCTGATCAGAAAGGCTATCAGGGAAAAAACCAATAATTTCCTTGGAGTTTATCCACAACCTGCCCAGACTGATATTGATGATTTTATCAAACATATTCAATTATCAAACCCGGACATTCAGAAAGATGAACTCAGGCAGCAAATATTAAATGAAATTTTTTACGACAAATTATCCGAATCTCGCGATATGGATGGACCTACTGTACTTGCTTTAGAGGAATCAACAGAATTTGCCCAGTTATTAGACATCATCAGTACATATAACGATAAAAAAGATATAATAATGGAAATGAGGCGACAGGGAATATTTTATCTTATTGAGGACGAAAAAGGAGTTTCCGATAAATTGTTGGATGAATATATCGGATTAATAGGAAAAATCCATGGAATTGTTTAATACAAATGCATCCTGTGTCTGATGAATAATTATGTGGCGCTTCCTCGACCTTGATAAAATCGACGGTTTCTACAGCGCAGCGATCTTTGAATCCATTGGCAGGAATGTGGGCGCAGGCTCGTCCCGGGAAACCATCCTTTTCTGGCGCGTGCGCTCACCGGTCGTATATCTCGGATTTCACCAGTGCGTTGAGGATGAAGTCAACGCAGATTATTGTACGGATAATAATATCGGGATAGTAAGGCGCATCCTGGGAGGAGGATGCGGTTTCTGCAACGAAGACCAGATATTGTACTCAATCATTGGCAGGGATGAAGGAATTATTCCGCGCGACATCCAGGAGGCTTACAGGAAAGTCCTGGGCGGTGTGGTGAACGCGCTTACCGCGCTTGGCGCAGGGGGTGTGATCGAACCCGCCCGCAACGCGGTCTATTCGCGGGGCAGAAAGATATCGGGGAATGCACAGGGACGGTTTGACGGCGCTGTGCTGGTCAATGGCAGTCTCCTTCTTGATTTTGATTTTGAACTGATGGACAGGGTACTTAAGAACCCGACAAAGAACCTTCGTCCGGTAACCTGCGCACGTGATGGTATGATCACCCTTTGCGATATGGGAATTTCTGATGTTGAAGCCGTAAAAAAAGCGCTCAGGCATGGTTTTGAGGAAGCCCTCGGGATAAGGTCGCAGGAAGGGATGCTGACAGTGAGCGAAAGCAAGCAGGCAGCCATCCTGATGGATAAATACATGCGGACTGACTGGATATACAGGATGGATCATAAGCGTGACATGAGAAAAAAAAGAGATCATTAACCGGATTAGATTCAGTGATGGAACCTTGCGTGAGATTCACGTACCAGATGTTCCTTTTCAAGTTTTTTACGGGTTTCTTTGAACAATGCTGAAATCCTTGATTCATCGCACAGGGTATCATTCCCCTTGCATTCGCCGCCTTTTTTGCACTCGGACGCAAGGTGAAGTGCACGCGCTTCCAGCATGGGAAGCGTCTCTTCAAGCGTATGTTCCAGCCATGCGTCATCCTTGGATAGCACTCCCACGAACATTGATGGAATGACATCGCGTTCTATGGACTCAAGTCTCTTCCTTGCGCTGACGGTTACCATCCATAGTAATTCTCGCCTCCAAGATTATAAATCTGAGCTTCATCGATAGGTTTAATAACAATAATCCACAAGTGGGGAGAGCCGGGCTCGTGGTCTAGCTGGTTATGACGTCGCCTTGACATGGCGGAGATCCGGAGTTCGAATCTCCGCGGGCCCATCTAATTCTCAAAAATACAATAATGGCACTACGGCGGTTTGGATTATGGTCGAATCATTTCGTTATGTTTAAATACTATGAATGCAGCTTAGTATTCCTGTGGGCAGGACATCTTTTTTACACACTAACCCCCACTCCCCAACCTGCCCACATTATTCTCTTTATAAATATTTCATAGACAATCAGTTTTCAGTTACTTTTATATAGGATGAAATTGTGATTAGTGCTGATGGGCAGGACATCTTTTTTAACACACTAACCCCCACTCCCCAACCTGCCCATCTTTCTTATAATAACATTTTTTAAACAATATGATCTGAAGATTAGAAGCGTTTATTTTCCCCAGAACGGGTTTCCCCTTCGTCTTATTTCCATATACGCCATCAGCGCCTCTTTATCTTCGATCTTCATTGCCTCGAAAAGCTCCTGCTCCACTATTTTTGCGTGTTTCTCAGGAACATCGATGTAAAGTATCTCCCCTTCCTTTATCTGCCTGCCAACTGTCGGTCCGTCAATAGCCACAGCGACCTCCTTTCCTGCTGTAGCCTCACTTATATTTTCGTTGTGTTCCTGGATGCCTTTTATCTTACCGACAATTGATCCGTCCTCTTTCATTACTTCAAGGCTGGTCTTGATTATGCCGCCCATGACGCGCACCCCGACTACCGCGGGCTTGCTCTGCCTGAA
>CABMHZ010000050.1 GCA_902386115.1 uncultured archaeon
AGGTGTTCCGCCCCCGAAGACAACTGCCTTAGGGTTGGATGTATAGGCAGGCAGCATCAGCCACATTGCCAATAATACCGTCCCAAGAACGTACATTATTATTTCAAGCATGTTCCTCAGGAGATATTAAATGTCAATTGTTCGACCTCAACGCCGGCTTTCTCGAAAAAACTCAGGGCTTCAGTATCAGGATATTCAGAGCCGTAAACAACTTTTCTTATGTTGGAATTGATAAGCATCTTGGCGCAAAGAATGCATGGCTGGTGGGTGCAATAAATTGTGGCATTCTCTATGCTGACACCGTGAATCGCAGCCTGAATAATGGCATTCTGTTCCGCATGGACGGCGCGGCATAATTCGTGTCTTGTCCCTGAGGCTATGTTGTTCTGCTGCCTTATGCAGCCTATATCAAGGCAGTGTTCAAGGTTTCGCGGTGCTCCGTTATAGCCTGTCGAGAGGATCCTTTTGTCTTTTACTATCACTGCCCCGACCTGGTTTCGCAGGCAGGTGGAGCGCTTTGCCACGACGCCTGCAATTTCCATGAAGTATTCATCCAGTGTGGGTCGCATTCAGCGTTGAATATGCAGCAAACGATAAATAATTACCGAAACCGCGCTATCCTCTTACAGGAACTGCCCTGGATATTCGATCGAATAGCAAAAGGTAAATACATTGTGTTATAATTTAAACAATCCTGCCGTGTCGGAAGGAGAAATCACATGGATCTGATTAATGAAAAAGCTATAGAAGCCTACGTAAAAAACTTCAGTTTAAGACAGATGCTGATCATTCCAGCGATATTGCTTTTATTATCACTTTCAATCCTGGCTTATACGACCTACAGGACTGGTGCGCCGGTTGAACTGGGAATGGAATTCAAAGGCGGTACCGCGATTATCTTTGATAGTGCTAAAACCACAGACCAGTTGAAAACCGAGTTTCAGAATTACCCGGGGGTCGAGGTGAGACAATACAGCGGGAGCGAACGTAAGATAATGGAATTCAGCCCTATGGATCAATCTTTGAAAGATACACTGGTCCAGAAGGTGAAATCCGAATCAACAAATCCTGATACTGTTGAAACAAGGGACATGGGAGAACAATTCAGTAAATCCTTGCAAAGCCAGGCGGTTCGTGCAATAGTAATCTCGTTCGTTTTCATGGCAATAGTAATTTTCATCATTTACAGGACTTTTGTTCCTTCCGTAGCAGTAGTGATTTCAGCTTTTGCCGATATTGCGTTTGCCGCTGCGATGACCGACGTATTCGGGATACTTCTTTCTCTTGGAACAGTCGCTGCTCTTCTGATGCTTATCGGTTATTCAGTGGATACGGATATCCTTTTAACTACACGTCTTCTCAAGCGTAAGGGTGATTTGAACACGAAGACAAAAGACGCAATGATCACCGGACTGACCATGACAACGACTGCACTCGCTGCTCTTCTTGCCATGTTCATTGTTTCATCAGGTATTGTCACATCCTTCACACGCATCGACATAATAAGAGATATTTCTATTGTTCTTATTTTCGGGTTGATCGCAGACATGATAAATACATGGATGACCAACGTGGGTATTTTAAGATGGTACATAGGGAAAACACAGCAGGCTGAAACTCGAATTGAAAAACCTAAAAAGAAGGGGCGAAAAGCATGAACGATGAACAACCTTTCTATAAAAACTCACGAGTCCTGTTACTAATATTGGTTATACTGGGCTCTATTATATCAATGACGGTCTCTTATAACAACGGTGAAATCCAGTTTGGGAGCAATTTAAAGTTCGGTCTTGATCTTGATGGGGGTTCATGGCTTCAGGTACAGCTTCAGGGAGAGATCGCCCAGGTAGATGCAGACCCTTCAAAAATTATCCAGGTGGAATTCGGGAAATTACTTAATGACCCCGGGATCAAAATAGAGACAGGATCGGCAGATTCCGTTACCTTTACAACATCAAAAGAGGTCACGCAAAAAACCATTGATTCATTTGGATATGGGACATCTAAAGTATCAAGCGTGCCCGGCGGTGGTTCAAGCGTTACCCTGCAAACAAATAAGGATCTCTTTATCCTGAATTTCCTGAAGGACGCGCTGAATGCGGATGTGAAGCAGATACCAAACAGCCAGGGCAAACCATTAATGTATGAAATAAGAAAATCCGTGACCGAGGATTCATTGAATGCTATCCTGCAACCCGTTGATGGAAAAGTGGTACCGCCTTTCAGGGACGGCGTGACAAAAGAAACCATGGATGAGACCGAAAAGAGACTGGCTGACAAGCTTAACCCGATCTCTCTCAAACAAATAACTATTACTCCGATTGGTACCAACTATTTACTTATTGACCTTCCTGGAGTATCGATAGACGAGGCAAGAAAGCTTGCCCTTACTCCCGGAAAATTCGAGATCAGGATACAGGTCAAAGGTAATGAGACACAACATGTTCTTTATGGTGATCAGATCGTTAGTGTGGGAGTGCCGCAGAAAGAAACCGGCGGTGCATGGGGTGTATCTTTTGAGCTCAATGACGAAGGAGCACAGGCACTTCGTGATGCTGCGATACAATACGGTGCTGTGACAAATCCCAGTGCCCATTTCCTGAATATGTATCTTGACGATAATCTTGTTTTCGATGCAGCTATGAATCCGGATCTTGCAAGGAACATACAGACCGTACCTGTGAAATATCTGGTCGCAACAACAGGCACAGGCGATGCAGGACAGCAGAAAGCAAAAGAACTCCAGCTTCACTTGAGAGCGGGTGCACTGCCGGTTCATGTAAATGAGGTTGGTTCCGGCGAAGTCCCTGCCCCCCTGGGTCAGAAATTTAAGGAGCAGATAGCTATAGCCGGAATGATAGCCCTGATATTAGTTGCAATTGTCGTTGCATTTAGATATAGACAGCCCAATATAATCATCCCGATGCTTGCTACATCCTTCAGTGAAGTCATTATCATATTGGGATTTGCTTCTCTGCCGTTTATCGGATTGCAGCTTGATCTCGCTACTATCGCGGGTATAATTGCAGTAATAGGTACCGGGGTAGACCATCTCATAATCATAACGGACGAGGTGCTCGCTGGTGGTTTCATGCCGCCGACAAAAGTCTACCAGTCGCGTATCGCAAAAGCGTTTGCAATTATTTTTGCGGCTGCATCTACTGTAGTTGTGGCAATGTTACCCCTGATATTCTTCATGGATTCAAGCTCACTCCGGGGTTTTGCTGAAATTACCATAGTGGGCGTTGTTATCGGGGTATTTATAGCAAGACCGGCTTATGCGGTGATCATACAGGGTCTGCTTGTTGAGACCACTGATAAAGGAGAAGGTAGCGAGGACTGATCACCGAAGCTTTTAAATTTTAGTTAATCCTTTAAGGCGAAAGCCTTTATTTTGCCTCGGTGGCTCAGCTTGGCAGAGCGAGAGATTTGTAATCTCTAGGTCGAGGGTTCAAACCCCTCCCGGGGCTCTTTTAACCACATCAATAGCCTTTGGAAATTATAAGCATAGGAATTTCCGTCTCTAAAGGAAGAGCTTACTGAACTGATATGTTGACGGCGAACGTGAAGAGAAAGAAAGGCAGTAGCCTCATAATATTGGTTATTCACACCCTCTCTTCGATCTTTTTTAGGCTCTCTATTAATTCTTTTCCTGCCTGCGTCAACATGTAAACCTTCTCGCTATCTTGCTTAATAATATGATATGACTTCAGGACACGAAGATGAAAACTGAGCTTAGTAGCTTCATCCATCTTAAGCATGTTTTTAATCTCTGTGAACTTAAGTTTACCTGTTTTATTTAGAAGTTTTACAATGTCTTTCCTTATTGGATTTGAGATCGCCTTAATTACATCAGATTCAAGGATTTGCGGATATTTATCAATTTCTGTCGTTGCAAGAACCATCCTGATTTTTGTTTGAACCTCATCTATCTTAAATGGTTTCGTAATATAATCTGAAGCGCCTGCCTTCAATGCATCAACTGCATTTTCAATTGTTCCAAAAGCAGTAATTATGATTACGATGGTTTTGGGTTTTGTACGTTTTATTTCTCTCAGTACTTCCATTCCTCCCATGACCGGCATAATAAGATCAGTAAGGACAACGTCAAAATCTTTTTTCTTAATAGCCTCAAGTCCCAGTTGACCATTCTCAACAGAATCTACGTTATACCCTTCATCTTTTAATATTTCTTTCAATGCCTCCCTCATTTTACTGTCGTCTTCTATTATCAAAATGTTTTTCATAAGTGTCAAGCCGGTAATTTTATTGTGAATGTCGTGCCGTTTCCCACTTCACTTTCTACTTCTATTGAGCCTTTATGGTTTTTGATGATCCCATAAGAGATCGAAAGACCAAGGCCGGTGCCTTCACCCGGCTCTTTTGTTGTAAAGAAGGGGTCAAATATTTTATCCAGGTCTTTTCTGGTTATGCCGCAGCCGTTATCGGAGATGCTTATTTCCACATGATCATGTTTTGCTAGAGTCTTAACTATTATTTCACCGTTTTCAGTGATTGATTGGATTGAATTCTTAAGAAGATTCATTAATACCTGTTGTATCTGACCGCGATCGGCAAAGATATATGGGAGAGGTTTAAAGGAGGTTTTCACCTCGATATCTTTTAACTGAGGGTTCAGGATGATCAATACATTATCTATCTCCTTATTTATATCTATTGATTCCATTTTGAACTCTGATTGCCTGGCGAAATCAAGTAATCCTTTCACGATCAGCGCCGCCCTGTTTGCTTCATCAGCAATGACCCTGAGTTTTCCTTTGGTGTTCTCGTCCTTTGACTTATTTAACAACATCTGAGTGTATACGGAGATATTACCAATTGGGTTATTAATCTCATGCGCAACTCCTGCTGCCAGTTGCCCTATAGTAGCGAGTTTATCGGATTGCAAGAGCTGTTTTTCAAGTTGTTCCTTTTCCTTCAGTTCTGTGATATCTCTGATGATTCCTACAAAGGCTATAGGTTCGCCTTTGATGTCTTTAACCATAGAAGTAGTCAGCAAGATGGGAAATTCTTTCCTGTCCTTACGCTTGACCCTGAGTTCCCCAACCCAGTGCCCTTTCTCTTTTATACTCGGGATTATCACAGCGCTGGCAAACTCGGGATCCACATTCATTTCATTGACATGCTTTCCCTTGAATTCATCAGGAGAAAAACCGAATATCTTTTTTATTGCTTTGTTGGAATAGATAATGTAGCCATCCGTATCAGTGATCTGGATACCGTCAGGAGCTTCTTCCACGGCAGTCGAGAGCTTAAGGAGCTCACCCATATTCTTACTAAGGTTATTAGACATCTGGTTGAAAGCATTTGAAAGAGTCTGGAATTCATCATTAGTTGTGCCGGATTCAATTTTATACCCAAGGTTCCCTTTGCCTATTTCTTGGGCTCCCTTAAGGAGAGCACGCATCGGTCTTGTCAAATAAATTCCGGCGAAATAAGCCATCAAAATGCCCAGCACACTTTCCGCCAGGATGTTGGCGATCACGAAATTTGTTTGGTTTTTTATCTCTTCTTTCATGGATGTTCTATCGATTCCAATGTGAACAAACCCTTCCCTGCTACCATATACCGGAGCTTTAAAGTCAATAATATTTCCCACGGTAGCACTGGAGTTAGTGTTACAATCGAGAAGAAAATCCTTTGAGTATATATTTCCTATTAAATTATTCTGGGCATCTGTCATATATATGCATTTTACTTCACTATCTGCAATCATAATGTTGTTAGCAAGCCTGCTGAAGTTCCCGGAATCCTCATATGGCAAGCTACCACTACTTTCTTCAGCAAGATGTTTTACAAGGACATTCCCCCTCCTATTAAGCCCTTCAGACAATGTCTTGTCCAAATCAGAAAGCATAAAAGCAGCAGTCAGAATATCAAGGAGCACTATAATGGCAACTGTCAGGATAATGAATTTCTTGACTATTCCCCCACCTATAATTTTATTTAGTTTATCTTTTAGCACCATTTGGGATGACCTTTTCCTTTTATCTTCAAGTAGCTTATGCCATTATTTCTAATATTACAATTCCCCTTCCTAAAGCTAACGGAGAGTCTGTTCAAAAAATGATTTGGAATCATAACCTAAATATTGGAATGCCTTTGAAGAAAAATAAACATCTTTTGTTGGATAGAATAGGAAGGTGGTTATTGCTGCAAAGGCTTTTCCTTCTTTTAAGATTAATAATATAAAAACTTTTTTTTCAAATAAATTTTATCTTAAACATATCCATTGAAAAAAATTAAATAGTTCTTGAATTCATTTGAATTTTATTTCAAATATATGCCTTTTAATTCAAATATTTTACAATCTAAGCTATTAATTAAATTTTTTTTTAATTAAAACCCATTAGTTTGATTTTTTTATAAATTACAGATATATAGCCAGAAATTAACCTAAGTAATACCCAAATTGACACCATATTATACCTGATTAATTTCCAAGATCAGGTGGTGGTAGAAAGAAGGGTAGGATAAAAACAAATTTAAAAAAGGAGAAAAATAAAAATGAAAGCAAAAATGTCTTTATTCCTGATAGCCATCGCTGCTACAGGACTTTTCGCATTTCCAAACGTGTTAGCCACATTCGCAGGCTCACACACAATGGAAAAGCCATTAACCGATAGTAAAGGATTGGACTGTACAAAATGCCATGAATATATTCAAACAGAATTAAACCCAACAACATTGGCAAGTGGCGCTCTGGCTGCCCATAAAGAAGGGGCAGGAAATGTTGGATTCCTGGACTATATGGCCTTTGGAGAACCTGGTTCATACAATTCTACATCCCTTAATTTAACAAATGGTACAGTAGCTCATACCGGAACTACTTTTATTGCTAAAGGCACGTCACAAGGTGGATCTCATACATTGTACACGGATGTATTGTACGTTATAGACCAGACCGATAAACTGGCATACCATATCACTGCCAACTGGAATGACGTAGCATACAACGATGTAAACGGCAATCCAATGTTCAACAGAACTTCAGTAACTATAAATCCCACAGATAGTTGGGTGGCAGAAGAAAGTCAAAGTCTCGATGCCAATGGAAACAGCCAAATTGAGGACAGGGAAGTCTGTAAGCTCTGTCACACTGCCGGATTCTTTGGTGTGGAAGGAACTCACACAGATTTGACCGTTGTAGGATGCACTAATACAAATTGCCATGGCAACAAAAACAATGTAGGCAAGGTACAGGAATACTTCGGTACTCCAGATGACGGTAACATGAACGCAGGTTACAGGATTGCAAGGACACAGGACGCACACAGCAACTTCTACATTGCTATGAACAGTACTGGCAGCGCTTATGCCAATGTGACAGCGGACTACTACACATGTCTTGCCTGCCACACGCATGTAGGTATGAAACTTACCATCAAGAGACCTGCAGCATACGATGTGAGCCTGAACAAGTCTGGTGCTACCATGGCTGATTACAAGAACAACAATGGTGCATGGTTCGAGTCTCTTGAGATCAACCACACAGCAACCAACTTTGGTACTAATGGAACTGGCACATTTGTTAATAATGCATCGCTTAACAGCAGCAATGTAACCATTATCAAAGACCCGACAAGTGTCTGGATACCAGAATCGAATAGTAACACATGGAACAAGTAAAAACGAATATAAACTTGGAAATGCCCCCTTCCAAAGGGGCATTCTTTCTTTTTTCCTTAGCATACAAGCGTATTGTTAAAACTAATTAAATATCTTAAATTCAGGATGAAAGCTCACACCATACTCCTATGCATTTTATTTCTCTTTGCTTTAGCCGCTCCTGTCCTGGGAGATCAGCATCCTGGCGACAAATACTGTAAGTACTGTCATAATAAACTCGGGGCGCCCGAGGAAGTCAGGTTAGCAGGTCAATGTTCAAGCGCCTGTCACATTTCAAAGCCCGATGCACACTCTAAACAAAGAGTAAAACCCTGGTATTACAGGCAGCGCTATTCCCTGCACCTGCAAAATTCCGTATGTATGAAGTGTCATGGAAAAGGAACAGATGACATTCATGTAGTTCACAAGGATTTTAATGTAAGCTGCCTTTTCTGTCATTCAGCCAAAGGTTATACTTCAGAGATCGTAAAAGTGCCCTCTCAAAATAATCAGGATTCCTTTGTAAAACCTGCAAGCAAGGAATGCAGGTACTGCCACCAGGTAAATGGCTCGCAGCTGCATGATGTGCACGCGGCAAGACTCGAAAAAGCCTGTCCCACCTGCCATGGGGGCGGAGTTGAGCCAAAAAGGTCAAATGCTGGCTTTGGAGAAAGAGTTATGGCTGCGGGTTACGTTGAGGAAGGCATTATGCCTGTCAGGGTAGTTACCGAGCTGGTTGATGGATTATCATCTGAGATAAAAGAGATCATAGGACTTGCATTTAGCATGATTTGAGTATGCCTGAAGCACTTCAGTTTAAGCATTACAATTCTATAATCGATGTATTAAAAGCAATTCCACATGATATTATTATTGCATCTTTTCTCCTTGCGATAATCCCTTTTTTGCTTTACAAATACAGGAAAAAAATATTTTTATTAATCATTTCCATCGCAGTCTTAGCTCAAAAATTTAACCCCCGAAATAAGACTGAATCAGATGCTGCAAAGCTTATGAAGAACTATTATGAAACTGGCAAGAGCCAGCTCAGGGACTATTTTTTCGCAGGCATGCTCATATTGATCTTCATTTTAGTAGGCACTCAGTCCGTTTATTTAGCTTTGGTTACCACCGAGTCTATGCGCCCTTATATTAACCGTGGGGACCTCGTAATTGCCGAGGGGCTGAGCACAAATTTCAGTGTCGGAGACATAATCGAGATACAGCCTCCGGGATATAGCGGAACTTATGTCCACAGGGTTGTGAGAAAGCTCTCGGATAATGAATGGAAGACTAAAGGCGATAACTGGAATTCGGAAGATGGTTGGACAGTAACCAGGGATATTGTTAAGGGAAAAGTGATAACCATGGATAAGAAGGCAATTGTGATACCATATCTGGGCATTTATCTGATGCCTACCAATAACGTTGCACTTAGCCAGGATCCTACTTACAACTTCATAGTCAACTTTATCTCAACACTGAGGACTGTAGCCCCGGTGTTGATACTGATAATATTTATATTAATATTTAGAGGATGAAAAATGCGATTGCATAAAAATCTGCCCATTATACTTTTGATCATAGTTCTAATTTACTTCCTGCCTGCATTCCTGGCATCCTATGCCGGTGGTCATACCATGGAATCCGCAAATGCCACAGAACTGAACTGTTTGACCTGCCATGATTACATTGCCAGAGAGCTAAACTTCACAACCTCATCCAGGAGCGTTTTGAATAGCCATCTTCAGGCAGCTAATAATACTAATTATACAACCTTCATAAAATATGGTTACCATTACAATGCGTCAGAGGGAAGGATTTACACCACACCTGACCCTTCAAAGTGGGATTCTGGCAGCTTAGCGGAAAGCACCACTTATATCTATTATGTATCAGGATCATGGATAGGCAATAGGAGTGGGGTCATACAGTATGCTACCGTAAACCTGGAAAGAAATGGTCTCCCTGGAATTCAAATGGAAGAATCCTGCATTTTCTGCCATAGTGCAGATATCCATTCCGCTTCAACCCATACAGGCGTAACTGTAGTGGGCTGTACCGATATAAAATGCCATGGGAACTCAAGCGGTATTGGATACGGGAAGGAATTTTATCCAACAGTGATGACAGGATACAACTTATCAAACAATAATGTCCATTCTAACTGGTTTAAGAGCATGGGCAATCGAACCAGCCCATATGATTATACAATTCACGGCTCCAATGTAACTGCGGATTACTTTACATGCATGGGCTGCCATACCTATGTACAGGTCAATGCTAATATAACATGGCCTTCACCGTATATGCATGACAACTTTTCTGCCCCAAAGGTCAGATACCCCTGAAAATTACTATTTTGGTCAGTAATAATATAACACTTCAGCGTATTTTGTATTTTTTTGCTTTTCATAATTTTCAGGATCCAGCGTCAATATGGTGGCAGTGCGTACTGGACTGTAAACATGACCCTTATCGCTTTGATAGCATTGGGGTTGATAGGGATATTTTTTATTTATGCAATTCTGGTCATGATTTTTATCGAAATAGGGGATTTTATTGATAGCCGCTTTGCCATAAAACTTTAGAAAAAATGATATATAAAAAATACCCGATCACAATTACTGTAACGAATTTCACAATGATTACTGAAATATTTTTCTTCAGACCCAGTTTCTCGCAAAAGTAATCCAGAGCCTCTTTTAAAAATAATCCACCATCAAGCTTATAGATCGGCAGGCTGTTGAAAAGTGCTATTTGAATATTCATCCAGCCTATCCAGAATAAGATGTCTGCAAAAGATAAATACCAGCTTCCCGTGAATTTTAAAATCCCTGCTGGCTGAAACAAATTTTTAAGTACGCCATTAAATCCTGAAAAACCTGGAAGTTCAATTAGACTTGCCATGGGTGCGATCAGCAGATACTGAATACCCCTAGGTTTAAGAACAACATTTTTAAAAGTGTTAAGGAAACTGTTACCATCGACTTCAAAAGTACTGAACCCCAGGATATCTTCTGAAACTACAATGCCGAGCCAGCCTTTACTAATATTCTCCGGGGGGTTCGCCAGGATCAAAGTCACATTGCGTTCTGTTCCGTTATCTAACAATCCCAGTGAGATCATCTGCCCTGGATGCGTGGTATTCATATAATTTATGAATTCAGAAAGGGTATTCACAGTTATGTTCCCTATGTTAGTTATTCTCACACCCCTTTTCAGGCCGGCATATCTGGCAGGATAAGCGGGGGCAGTATCGACAACCATTATCCCTCTTTCCTTTCCGGGAGTTATCCACTGGTTTTCTGTTTTTCCATCCTTTACCATAGTCAGCTTAACGCTGCTGGAATTTTTTGCATACGCCAGCAACTGGCTTGCATTGTCTAAGGGTATATCATCTACTCTTGTGATTATCATTCCGTTTACTATCCCAAGCTTTTCTGCATGGGAACCAGGAACAACATAGTCGACGCTCACGTTGCCGGTAACTTCAAGCCCGCCAAGGACAGGAACAAAAAAAATGAAGAAAGCAAGAAGTGCTACCAGTAAATTAGCAGCCACGCCTGCGCAGATGAGCTTTGTCCGGGTAAATCTGGGTCTATTTTCATCAAAAAAGTATTGTTCATCTACATCTGCAAAGGCACCTATCGGAATGGGCGCGAAAACAATACCCAATGCTCTTGTTTTTCCTTCACTGGCAAAAGCATGTCCAAGTTCATGGACGAACAGAGCAACAAGAAGACCAATCCAGCCCAGCCAAACCGGTATGAATTCATTTATCATTGGAATCAAAAGGAAATTCCCCACAGGGGTGACTGTAGCAACATGATGAAATGGTACAGAAGGCAACGGAAAAAAGTAGCTTCCAGCAAAAATCAGAAGCAAATAAAATATCATGGTGAGTACAAAAAATAATATCGAAAACCATCCAAAATTGACTTTTTTAGGGGCAGGTATATTTTTGAAAATCGGGCAGAGAATGAAAGGACCATAACCTCTGACTCCAAAACGGTCCAATATTCCCGTTTTTTTCAATGCCACAACTAATAGCGTCCATGCTGAAAACGCCACAGCTAATTCTAACCACACTTTAGTGCACCATTTTTAATTTCTTTTTTCTTCTGTTTATAAAAATATCGATTATAAGAAGTCCCAATCCCCCCACATACAATAATAACAACAGAATTATATTCGATATAAACTCATCCAGTGTGAGAATCTGGAAAAGCAATACACCTGCACCGCTCAAGAAAATCCCCAGCAAATAGATAATAATGGTACCTCCTGAAATGGGAATATATTTCTTGCCCATAAGGGAGAATCCCGAAACCAGCAATATCAGACCAAGAGCACCTGATTCAACATATTTCTCCGGGCTCAAAAACGGAAGGTCCATCAAAAAACCGATTGTACTGAAGATAATTGATACCATCCCGGCAATCAAGATTATTTTGCCGAAATTATATAATATCGTGGCAGGGTTAAGGGATTTGAATCGTGCGAAGATTTTATACGGTATTAACCTGTGGAATATCTTTGTTTCTTCAGTTATTTTTGTAAAGATACCTGGTCTTGGTTCCTCTAATTCAGAAACCGTTGACTTTTGCCTTGCTCTTATGCTGGAAATGGCTTTGTCGAGTATAGAGCGTGACTCTTTTTCCAAAGATTCTTTTTTTTCTTTTTGAGATGCCTTTTTTGTTGCTTCCTTTGTGACCTTATCTAAAATAGTCTGAATCGATTTTGGCAGGAGCCCGGTCTTTATATATTTAATATAGCTGTAAAGAGCGTAGACATAGATTAAGAGTCCAATAAAGGTATAATATAACGCCTGATTATACTCAAAGACTGCCCTTAAAGCGATGGAAAGGGAAGGGACTATCAGCATAAAGATTGCAACAATATAGTATGATCTTGAATCTTCCCATGCATTAAAGAAATTAGCTATGATAACATACCACCCAATCGCAAGTAACATCAAAGAGTAAGGAACAAGGTTGAAAGGGTGCTGGTCTAAAAATACAAAGAGACCCACGCTTGCAGAGCCCAGAAGTCCGACTTGCATTAAAAACTCCCCCCAGTTTAGACTCTCCTGGTCAAAAACTTTTTTTGATGTTTCGTAATTTACTGACCCTTGTAATGCATCAAGCCTTTCGATAAGTTTCTCATTTACCATCCTTGCAACGATTACCTCTTGCACAAGGGGGGAGGCAAATGTTGCAAAGTCCTGGAATGTTTCTTCTATATTGGAAGTTTTAGTTTTCTTAGAATCATTTATTGTGATGATGGCTCTAGTACAGGAAAATATTGCAAAAACAGATGCCACGAACAAAGCTCCCCGGAAGATATTCTCGCCCGTCAACCCCTCTCCTTGCTTTAGTCCTGAAGTTATTTGGGTAAATAATACTACTGCCACCAGAATTAGGATAATAATAGCGACTATTATTCCAACCAAAAGCTCATTTGAGGTCTGGCGGATATATATTTTTTTATGTTCTATTGTATTCTTCACGTTGGATCCAACATTTCTTATGAGTTTGTCTAATTTTACTTCTTGGGTCTTATTAATTTTACTATTGCCATAATTTTAACATACAATTAATAGAAAGAAAATCGTCTCGACTTCAAAATAGTTTAAGATCTTATCATACTTTTGAAATTCTCAAGATTCGCACTTTCAATACAATCTGCTTCAAAGGTTCTGCACTGTAGATTTAATTCAATTCTATCCTATCCTATTCAATTTTTTGACATGGTAATTAATTTTTGGGATAAGTTAAATATAATAAGAGGTAAATTTGGGTATGAATTAAGTGAAACTCACATTATATAACATTAATTTAAAAAATAATTGAATTAACAGGTTTTATTTAAAAAATAATTCAATTGCTAACTTAATTGTAAAATTTAAATACTATGAAGACGCAAAATATTCATAATACAGAAAAAATTTTATACAAACTTTATAACAGGAACAATCTTAAAAACTACAAAATCTATATCCAAATTTGAGCCAACTGGCAATATATCCGGTCCGTATATAATACAAAACCCGAAAAATATATGGACGATAATTTTAGCAAGGGAAAATAAGCTCTCCGTGATGAAAAATGAGAAAATATGGATAAATAAGGTCATTTTTTGTTAAAATGTCAGAAGATGCTCGTCATAAAAGTTCAAATTACATGTGAAATCTCAGGTTATAAAATGACTGAAAATATCAGTAGTGCATTTGAAGAGAAATGGAGGTGAAATGCGTGAAAACCTTTTCATATCTTTTATTTTTGGCTTTATTTACGATCATTATTTTTACTTATAGTGCAGCTGGGGCATATTTGATCTAAGGTTATGTCATTAATGCATCCAGTGGACTTGCCCTGAATAACGCCACAGTACAGACAAATACCAGTCAATCCACAATTTCTGGCGCTACTGGTTTTTATAATTTCACAGGTCTATCCAATGGAACGTATATCGTAAATGCAAGTCTCGCAGGTTATTTTACCAATTCCACGAACGTATCCATCAACGGTACAGACATCACCAGTGCAAATATCTCATTATCTGGCATCAGTAGTGGAGGTGGTAGCGGAGGTGGTGGAGGAGGCATTGGTGGCGGCGGTGTTTTTTATAATATAAGTGGCTATGTACTCGATTCATCCACCTTAAAAGCTCTGAAAGGAGCCAATGTAACTACAAATACAAGCCTGCAAACTACCAGTAACTTGACAGGTCTTTACATCTTCTCTGGATTAACCAATGGTAGTTATATAATTCAAGCGGGCTTATTCGGATATGTCAATAACTCAATAAACATAACGATAAGCGGCGCTGATATTACCAATGCTGATATTTATCTTGCCTTTTCCGCAATCCCATGTACCGACTGTCATTACTCCTTCAGTTACATGAATAGTTCCGGAAGACCGGATTTATATGTAAATCAGACCCTGGATAATGAAAGTGTGCATGCGGCGCTCAATTGCAGGGACTGCCATACCAACACCACAGTGCATCCCCCTCCCAAGTCAGGATGGAAGTGGTGCGAGGACTGCCATGCAAACCAGCAAAACCCTCGAACGAATAAGAAAAGGCACAATATTGTAAACAACCCCTGGAACAATCTATACAACGGGATAAGCGTAGTAAATATAACATCATGTATAACTTGCCATGACTCTACACTTTACAATAACTCCATAAACATCTACGGAAGAGAGAAAGGAATTGATTGCGATTACTGTCACACATTTCCAGATAATGTTATTGAATAGGTCGGATAATGATTAAAAAACCTATACTACTCATTCTAGCCTCAATAATACTTTTTTTATATGTAATACAGCCGCTCTTAGGCACTTTTGCCGGAAGCCATACGATGGAAGAACAGAAGATTTCCACAGGTTACGGTAATATTTATATCTGTGTAAACTGCCATGAAGAGGAAGTAGTTTTGAATAACCTCTCATCCCATAGCTCGGCAGGATGTGTATGCCATGGATATGCTCCAAATCTAACGGCGGAGTATAACATCAATGCAGCCCATAATCTGACCAAGAACCTTTATTGCACCAACTGCCATGCCAATTACGATATTAATGGACAACAGGAAATATATCCCGGGATAATAACTTCCAATCAGTCCGGCCATTATATTAAAAAAAATACGACTATGGTTTATGAACACGCACAAAAGTTCTTTTCAGGGAAGTGATAATATGTTAAAAACGTCTTACAAAATAGTATTGATTATGAGTTTATTGTTAATTACTTTGCCCATATGCATGGCTGAAGAAGCGGTATCCGAAAAGATGGCAGATTGGACACACGCAAAGAGTATCGATGAACAGTCTATTACATGGGTAGGATATTATAATACTACGATGAACTGGGGGGACAAGATCGATATAAATGATTGGGCTCTCGGGAATTTTACAATGGAACTGACCGACCTTATGAAGGATGCGACGGGAAGCAAAATAATCGGCGCCCTTATGACAATTACGGGTGAGAATAAAAAAAGCCAGGTTGCTATAGGCAGTGGTGAATCGCAAACCGTAAACTTCAACACACCGTTCGACAACGAAATGAAAATAAGTGCAACTATTAACGGAGAAAGAACCTGGAGCAGGGAAATTATGCAACCAAATGTATCAGTCCAGGTTTTTCTGAGAGGTAAACCGGATATTAATCTTTCCTCCAATATTTATACAGAAAATCCCGAATCTGGCACCGATATCAACACAACCGATAATGTAAACTCAAATACATTATTTTATATCCAGATTTATATTAATAATATAGGTAATGATACTCTTAGAAATGCTCAACTTGATGTTGACCTTACCAATTTCACAATTCCGCAGGAGCAACTATCTGTACAGCGGGGAGGTATGGATTTTAAATACATCGGGCACTCCCTAATCTATAATTTAAATGATTTAAAATTCGATGATTCAAAGAATATTACTCTTGAAATAGTATCGCCCATGACGCCTGTTAATAAAACTTTTAATATTCCACTAATATTAACAGGCAATGATAATAAAAATGTGGCATATACTTTCCGGTCAAGCGAACAGTTTGTCGTAACACCGTTTATTGAGATTAAAAAAGAGATAGGCCCTTATTTTAATTATTCAGGCACTGATGTGCTATACGTAGGTGAGTCATTCTTTACCGATCTCAACATAAAAAATCATGGGAATCGGGACCTTGCAATTAATTTAACGGATTCTATACCAGATTCTTTTGAATATCAAACAAATGAAAATAAAAGCCTGAATTGGTCCATAACTATACCTGCTGTATCTTCCCGCACAATAACATATTATATTAAACCAGTAAGATATAAAGAAACCGAAATTATACCAAAGGCGACAGCCGTATTTGAATTTGATGGGAAGAAATATGATGTCGTTTCAAATGATATCGAAGTAAAGGTAATAGGGGCAGACGTGTTACTTACCAAACATGTAACGATTAATCAGCAAAATTATGGAATCTTGAATGCCACCATTACGATAAATGCCAGGAATCTTGGTGACCAGCGTGTTGTTATCAAAATGAACGATACACTTCCGGATAATTCAAGTTTGATAAACGGTACCATTTCAGAGGATAATATATTTCTTGATAACGGGGAGTCGTATAGTTATGCCTATGAAATCTCAACTCCATTAAGGGAAAGGATAATTCTGCCGCCCGCAAAAGGATATTTCGTGGATTTCAGATCATACATCGAAAAAGATAGCAGCAAAAAGGAGGATTTCTGGAATAAAATCGAATCAAATCAACCGGTTATCGAGACACGGCAAACTGCACCCGTTATAACACCGGCAAACGTGAGTCAAAAGCCGGAGAATATTACCCAGCCTTTTGTGAAAAAAGAGGATAGAAGAACAAAACTGGAAATATTAAGGGATTTTATACTTGAACTCATCAGTCCATTCACGGGTAAAACGAAGATAGAAGAATCCAAACCTGTATCCCGGCAGGCAATCCAGCCAACCGTCAAACGGATAGAAGAGACGCAATCCTCGTTTACATGGACTCTTGGTTGGGAGAGCCAGGTGAATGCCAATGCCAGCGGCGGAACATGGAAGGCATCGGATACACCGGGTTCAAGGGTGAGTGTGTCTTTTATAGGGACATGCGTGACTTTGCTCTATGCTGCAAACCCGGGAGGGGGTATAGCGAATATCGAACTTGATGGAAAAGGTTATCCGGATATCGACATGTATTCGCTTATTCCTGAAAGCGGTATCAAAAGGACAATAGCCAGTGGCATCGAAAATGCACGGCACACTCTAACTATCACAGTTTCAAATGCCAGAAACCCATCATCATCAAATTCTTTGGTGGTAGTAGATGCTGTTGAAATCACTGAGCCAGGTATTACGTAACCAGAAGAAGACATTTATATATTAAACAAAAAATGAGAAAGAATGTAAACTAAAGGCTTTTGTTGTGGATCAGCGTAGCTCTCCCGGGGCTTTTATTTTATTTTAACGCCTTTCAGGTACTTTAAAATTTTTTGGTTGTGTATTATCGATAAGCTGAATTCAGCTATTCTGGCTTTTCTTCCATGTTTTTTTGAGATCCAGGGATAAAAATATACGTTTAAAATGATATTACCATAAAGGAGAATAAGAGAAAATGGCTTCAGTACCAGAGCATTATGAGAGTCTATTGTCCGGGTTTTATACATGGATGTCCGGTGGTGCTTCACCTAAAATAGAAGAAAACCGGCAATTTTTTGCAATGCACAAGATTGTTCCTCGTCTTTCAAAAACGGCTGTTGATCTGGGTTCGGGTCCGGGTTTTCAAAGTATCCCCCTTGCAGAAAAAGGATTTAAGGTGATATCGTTTGATCTAAGCCAAAAATTACTTGACGAACTTGAAAACAGTAAAAATCAATTGGACATAATCACGATTCATGATGATATCGTTAATTTTTCAACGCATCTCTCAAATCCGGTTGAACTGATAGTTTGTATGGGAGATACGCTGACACACCTGGAATCATTTGATAAGGCGGACTCACTATTTAAAGAAGTTCATGCGGTGCTTGAAAAGGATGGGCGTTTTGTGATGACATTCCGGGACCTGACAACACCGATGAAAGAGTTAGATCGATTTATTCCGGTTAAAAGCGATGAAAATACCATTTTTACATGTTTTCTTGAATATGAAAATCAGCATGTTAAGGTTCATGACCTAGTTTATACGAAAGATAATGGAGTATGGACATTTAAAAAGAGTTTTTACCGCAAACTCAGGATCCCGATGGAGTGGGTTACGGAACGACTTGGCAATATTGGATTTCAAATAGAGATATCAGAAAATGCCAGAGGATTAATAACGTAATAGCAAGAAAATGATAACAAGAATAAATTTGTATGGAGTGAGATAAATGGATGTAAGCAAAGCAATCCGGTCACGACGAAGTATACGTGCGTATGATTCCCGTGAAGTGGAAGAGAGTAAACTGTTGAGAATACTTGATGCAGGCAGGCTTTCTCCGTCTGCGGGGAACCGCCAGGAACGAAGATTTGTGGTTGTAAAAGATGCCAGGAAACGACAATTGCTTTCCGAGGCTGCAAGGAACCAGAAATTTGTGGCTGAAGCGCCCATAGTAATTGCAGCCTGTTCGGTTGAAACGGAATATGTAATGGCATGCGGACAGCCGGCTTATCCGATAGACACCGCTATTGCAGTAGACCATATGACCCTTCAGGCAGTCGAAGATGGACTTGGCACCTGCTGGATAGGTGCGTTCGATGAAAAAAAAGTCAGGGAAATATTGAATATACCGGATAATGTGAGAGTGGTCCAGCTTCTGGTTCTCGGGTATCCATCATCTGTACCATCCCCCACATCGCGAAAAAGTCTTGATGAGATAGTGATGCGGGAGAAATGGGGAATTAAGAATTAAACAACAAAGAGCAATAGATAGCCCCTGCTTCCACCGTGAAGTATATTCGCTCAAAAAAGTTTTTTCCCCAAAACAATTTTTATCAACCTTAGCCTTATATTGGTAGAAAGCATTATCGTCAGTTCACTGTTACAGGCACGAAGTGATTCAAATTGTGGAGAAATGTTCTCTCGGACGAAGGAAAAAAAATCGCAAAAAACGCTGAGAGAGCCCAGGCATCTGGCGATCAAAGGCTCGCAAGAGAGCTGTACCTGAAAGCCATTTCAAAGTTCGTGCAGGCGACCGAGATATCAGGGGATTTTAGTGAGGTCAGTGTTTTACGAAGTCTTGTAAGTTATTATAATGAACGAGTCAAGGCGCTTGATGATGAATTATCCTGTGATCCGGTATTGGAATCCGTGGCGTTCATGCCTGAGAAAAAACAAACACATGACATAGAGATAACCGAACTTCTCAGTGGAAGCGGTGTTGAGGGGGCAGTATTCGGAGCGGTTCTCGGTATTGCGATTGAGATAAGCCTCGAAGGAAGAGAGGGGCATGCAATTGGTACAGCCTTTATTATAGGGGATGCAGCGAGTGTCATGGCGCGCTCAAGGCAGCTCGTGCTGAACCCGTTCGAGGGGCACAGCAGGGATAAAAGAAAACTGACAGACCCGGATATCAGGGATAATATCAAGGAGTTCGCGCAGCTTGACGGGATTTTCGTTGTTTCAGGGGACGGCGTGGTGGAAGCTGCGGGAAGGTATATCACTATGGATACCGGGGGGGTAAAATTACCGGGGGGACTGGGGACAAGACATTCATCGGTCGCAGCTATCACGCATGCGACAAAGGCGATAGGGGTAGTGGTGTCCCAGAGCGGCGGGGTGATCAGGATATTTAAGGATGGGAAGATTGCGGCAACGGTAAAGCCTTAGGCAATAAAGATCAACGAATTTCTCTCCAAGAAATCCTGTATCAATATCTCTCCCGCCATGCACAGGGTCGATAAGTGCAATAATATCTGCGTAATCTTTTATGCGCTTTGACCTTTCCCAATCTATATCAATACTTCTCCCGTGTTCTATTCGATGTGTCCTATCCCATGAGGCTTTTAATTTTAAAAGCATTAGCATGGATCTCGTAGGAACAACAGCAGAAATCCTTCCTCGAATTCCTTTAATTACTGTTTGCTCTTTTGGTATCTTGAAATCTAATTTTTCTTCTCTACCTACGAATGTATATCTTTCGCGTTTAACGAAATCTATTATTATTTCTCCGTATTCGGTCATTTTTGAAATTGTATTGAAACCTCCATCCAATTCGTATGATCCATAGTTGCGGAGCTTTTTCAAATAATATTTCAAATCGCTTTTCATTTCACTATTTGTTACTAAATCAATATCCACCGAACCATACCATGGATTATAAGCGTCTACAGCCCATCCTCCTATAAGAATTGTCTTTGGATTTTCAGACGTTTCTCCACGTCGTTTAACACATTTTAAAATAAATTCGAGTTCTTCAATAGATTTTTCAATTATCTGTGGATTTATGTTATATTGAGGCATATTTATCTACTAGTGCTTTTGTAATATCCCGTCCACTGTATCCTAATCCAGCCAAATCCAGCAAGGTTTGACCGGGAGGAACAACTTGAACACTTTCTTTTTCTCTTACATCATAGAAAATGTCTCTATCTGGCGCATAGATTCGCACTTTTATACCCTGCCTTTCAGCTTTGAACGTCTTAATGAAGAAATCAATTTCTTTTCTTTCAAGATATAGATATACTGTATCATATCTAATAGCGTAGCCGGTATATAATCCTCCGGCAGTGTAGCTTGTAAAAGCGAATTTAATCCTTTTATTCTTTAACATATAAGTCAAATTCTGAGCAGCCTTAAAAGCATCATCGTATTCGATGTTGATTTCCCCAACGAACAGATTCTCGAAAGGTCTTTCCCAGCCAATGCCATTCAGTAATTTATTGATATCAGAGAAGGTAACATAATTTCCCTTTTTTGTCACAATTCCCTGACTTATTAAACTCTGGATTGTAGCATAAGCCCAACCATATGATACTTTTTCCAAAAGAGATAACTGCCTTATAGACGTCATTTTTTCTTTCAAGAGCCTGGTGATTATTTTCCATGATTTTTCTGATGTTATTTTGATTTTGTTTGGAAAATAATCATATTGATGGGTTGCAATCCCGATATTATGAGGAATCGGAACTAATTTAATACCTAGCTGATTTGCAATCTCTTCTACGATAGGTGGAATAATCTTGCTTGCGATGACGAGAGAGATATTAGATATATCTTTTTCCTGTTTTTTCAGGAGTTCTTTTAACAAAACTAATCGTGCAATTGAATCGACTCTTACTTTGGACTTTATCTCAATGAAGTATTTAATAGCGTTATCTTCTATTACTAAATCCACTTCTATAGGACTCCATGCCTTCTTAGAAATAGGTTCTTTTATGACAACGGCACTATCGCTCAAATTTAGGGTTGTACGGATTATTTCAATAAGTGCCTGATTTTCTGGATTATCCATGATTTTATTATCTGTATATACTGATATGTATATAAAGTTATCAGTGATATATACTATTGTATAATGATAACTATTTGAAGTTATCAGTGATAATTAAAGTATAATGATTATAAAGGGTTATTTGGGTGTTTATTTATTCATCTTCTCCAGCCGCTCCATTACCCCATCATAAAACCTGCACCACTCGTCAAACCCGCATCCAGAATTCCACGGCATGGCTGCCCTGAAATCCCTGACAAGGTCGAAATATTCCTGCGGGAACCACGGCGCCTTGAAATCGAACTGGTCAAAGTCGCCCCAGTCTGCAAGCGTGTCAAGCGGTCTTAATCCGCATTCTACCGCAGTTTTGTAGAGGGGAGTATTTGGATATGGTGTGAAAAACGAAAGCAGTACATCCAGGTGTTCAAGCCTTTCCCCGTAAGCGCAGATGAGCGCATGAATTTCCTTGAAATTGCTTCTTACCTCGTTCTTTACGTCCATCCCCGGTATCCCCACCATGAAAGAACCGCGGATATCGATATCGTTCTTCAAGCACTTCTCTGTGCACGTCCTTATCTGGCTTACCTTTGAAGCCTTGTTCATGATGTCAAGCGCCTCCTGGAGACCGCTTTCAAACCCGAAAAAGACCTCGCATATGCCTGCTTTGCGGCAGAGCGAAATTATGTTATCCTCGATGCGTGAAAAATGTTCCATCCTGGCATTGACACTGGTAAGGCGGATGCCCAGGTCCTTCTCTATCAGAATGTCACACAGCGCCTTTACTCTCTTAACATTCAGGAAGAAATCGCTGTCCCGTATCATGAAAGTGTCGATGTTATACGTTTTTGCAAGGTGTTCCATCTCCATGACAGCTTTTTCGGGCGCAAGTCCTGACCAGCGCCTCCCGCAGAACACGGGCTCGGAGCAGAAACTGCACCCTGAAGCACAGCCCTGGCTCAGGTAATAATCTATACATCGTGAGCCGGATTTGTAACCTTTTACATGGCGCTCCACATCTATCATATCATAAGGGATGGGAGGAAAATCATTTATGTCTGAAAATTTCCTGTCCGGGTTATGAATGATACGGCTCCCGTCTTTATACGATACGCCGGGTATCCCGCCAACTGAACCCTTTTCGCCGAGCCTTTGAACGACTTCCCTGAATGTGAGTTCGCCCTGTCCCCTTATGACAATATCCACAAAAGGACTCTCAAGGGTCTGTCCCGGCTCTGAAGAAGGGTGGTAACCGCCCCATATGACAGGCAGATCTGGATATTGCTCTTTGACCGCCCCGCAAACATCGATCCCGTCACGGATCTGGTAGCATGTCATGCTGCTCACAGCAAGGCACAGGGCATTATCGCATGCTTCAAGCACCATTTCCCTGTAATCATTATCCACCACTGCATTGATGATCCTGACATCGAACCTGTCCCTGACCATACGCGAAAGTGCAAGAAGGGACAACGGCACATTCACCAGAGGCACCTGGAGGGACGTTGTTTTCTTGTTGATCTGGGCAACAGGATGTTTTACAGGCATCGGGTTAAACATTACGATGTTTTTTTTGTTTTTGGGGTTCATCCGCCATCATGGACATCACCATTCTATTTTAGCTTTTTTAATCGGGGTAATACAAAAATGACCCGAAACCTTTATTATAATATGATGATAATGATTAGTATCATACTATAATTTTGGGGATAGGTCAGTTATGAGCATAGAATCAGATTATTACATCTTCGCTGAACCTTTCATATTAGCGCTGTATTTGATATTTATTTTCTTATCCATACAGATCTGGTTCCTGTGGAAAGACATTGATAAGAGTGAACTGAATGTAAAATCCTTTTTCACAGATTCTTTTTTCAAAAGGAATTGTATATACATGTACTATTTTAGCGTTTTTTTCATTAGTCATGGGTTTTTTAACGGAATTACTGTGCCTGAGCTATATTTTAATGTGCTGCGGATGCTTACGCTCAGCGGTCTTGTCCTGTTCACATACGATTGGTACAGCGTGCTGGAACCCTGCGCTACCAGGAAGTCGCTGCCGAAGGAACTTGTTGATTTTCAATTTGTTTCAAAGAAACATTAAACCGGATAATGCCAAATCTTAAAGCGTTTAAAAGTCATAAACGCGGTAATGAAACAGGAAATGTCAAGCGTGGATGTGGCTGCGCTCGTAACTGAACTTCGCCCCAGGCTTCTTGATGCAAAGATCATGAAGATATACCAGCACTCGCCTGATGAGCTAAGGATAGGACTTCATATCTTCAAGGAAGGCAGGACGAATCTCGTGATCGAAGCAGGGAGGCGCCTGCACCTGACTGCACACCCAGAGGAAGCCCAGAAATTACCGCAGTCTTTTCCCATGCTGCTTCGAAAGCACCTGACCGGCGGAAGGATAACCCAGATTTCCCAGTACGATTTTGACCGTATAATAGAATTGCACATCCGGCGCGGCGAGGACACGACCACACTGCTTATCGAGCTTTTTTCACGGGGCAATATCATCCTTCTGGATGCTGAAAAAAAGATAATCCTGCCGCTTAAATCCATAAGCTTCAGGGACAGGAAAGTGGTACGCGGGGAGGTATATGAGCTTCCGCAGGCGCAGTTGAGCCCTGTCGCAGCCACTCATGAGGAATTAAAAGAGCTATTTTCTCATTCCGATACCGACATCGTCAGGACGATAGCGACGCGCATGAACATGGGGGGACAGTATGCTGAAGAGGTCTGCACGCGTGCAGCGATCGATAAAAATACCCCGGCAAAGCAATTGGTTGACGTGTCGCTTTTGCACAAAGCCATGCAGGATGTTTTCAAACCGCTTGGCTCAGAACTGAAGCCGCATATCGTTTTAAAGGACGGGAAACCTGTTGATGTCCTTCCTTTTGAGCTATCGCATTTTGAGAAGAGCGAAAAGAAATATTTCAGCACTTTTAATGATGCGCTGGATGAGTATTTCAGTGCCGCAACCGAGAAAAAGGTCGGGGAAGCCAAAGAGGTAAAAGAGGCAAAGTCCAAAAAAACCGGGTTATATGAGTACCGCCTCCAAAAACAAATGCAGGCACTGGATAAATTCAGGGAAGATGAAGAAAAGCTGGTGCGCCGGGGAGAGCTTATTTATGGGCATTACCAGACAGTCGATGGTATCCTGAAAGCGATCAATACCGCACGAGAGAAGGGCTATTCATGGGATGATATCAAAAACATCCTGAAAAAGTCAGACATGCCTGAAGCAAAGGCGATCAAATCTGTCAATACGGCAAAAGGCACAATCACTATAACACTTGATAGCGAGGAAGTTGAACTTGACTCCAGGCTCTCAGTGACCCAGAATTCACAGGTGTATTACGACAGGTCAAAAAAATTGTCTTCAAAGATAAAAGGGGCGCTCAATGCCATTGAAGAGACAAAAAAACGGACAGGAAAAGAAGAAGCCCCGAAAAAGACGAGACAGAAACTCCCGGCGCACAAACAGAAATGGTACGAACAGTTCAGGTGGTTCATCTCCTCAGACGGCTTCCTTGTCATCGGGGGCAGGGATGCGCAGAGTAATGAGGATATCGTTAAAAAATACCTTCAAAAACGCGATATCTTTTTCCATGCCCACGTATCGGGTTCACCTGCCGTGGTCGTCAAGACTGAAGGAAAAGAAGTACCTGAAACTACTCTCATGGAAGCTGCACAGTTCACGGTCTCCTACTCAGGCATCTGGAAATCAGGACAGGCAAGCGGGGATGCCTACTGGGTCCTGCCTGAGCAGGTCTCAAAAACACCGGAGTCGGGCGAATACGTGGCTAAAGGCGCCTTCGTGATACGCGGTCAGCGCAATTATTTCAAGGATGTCTTGCTTGGCGCGGCGCTCGGACTTATTCTTGATGAAGAGAAGCGCCTGGTAGGAGGACCTATGAGCGCGGTGAAAAAGATCGCGCAGTTCGTTTTGGAACTTGAGCCTGGAGAGTTCGAGCAGAACGACCTATCAAAGAAAATATACAGGATGCTGACGGATAAGTTCGAGGATAAAAAACTCATTAAGGAGATAGCTTCGCCTGATAAGATAGCGATGTTCATGCCGCCGGGGAGGTCGAAGGTGAAAGGATTATAATGCCTGCGTTTTCACCGGTTCTTTTTCCGTCTCCACATCGTACTCATCGAATATCTCTCCCACCAGTTCCTCAAGGATATCCTCGATAGAGACAAGCCCTATCACTTTCATGTTGTTATCCACAACTATCGAGATAGCCATCTTCTTCTGCTGCAGCTCTTTCAGGACAGATGAGATCCCGCGTCCTGCTTTCACGATAAGGAGAGGGCGCAGTATTTCGTATACTCTTGTCCTTGCCAGATCATTATCCCTGAATTTCAGGAAATCTTTTGCATATATCATGCCGATGATCGTGTCAAAATCCTTCCTGTAAACCGGTATTCGTGAGTGACCGGATTCGTTTATCAGTTTTAGCGCGGTCTCAAGCGTTTCGGATTCTTCGATACAGACAATACAGTCTCTCGGAGTCATCACCCCGTGCGCTTTCTCGTCCGTGAAATCAAAGACGTTGCTTATTATCTCCCTCTCATGTTTCTCGATCGTTCCCTCTTTTTCACCCACCTTCAGCATCATGTTGATCAATTCCTCAGTGACAAAGGGATGCCTCACACGGTCTTTTCCCCCGAAAAGCAAAATTATGGAATTTGCGATCGTTGTAAGGAACCAGACAATGGGTCTGAAGATATTTATTACGATCATTATGGGATTTACTATCATAATGGCGATATTTTCCGCGTTCCTTGAAGCGATCGTTTTCGGGATGACCTCGCCGAAAACAAGGAGGAACAGGGTCATCAACCCGGTGGCTATTGCTATCCCGGAACTCCCGAAAGCATGTAAAGCAGCATCGGTGGCAAGTACCGAGGCGCTTATGTTCACGATATTATTTCCTATCAGGATGGCAGTAAGGAAACGTTCGGGATTCTCGATCAATTTAACGATTTTTTTTGCGTTGTTGTTCCCTGACTCCGCCATGTGCCTTATCCGGATCTTCCCCACTGAAAGAAGCGCAGTCTCGGAGAGTGAAAAAAAGGCGGAAAATACTATCAATACCAGTATTATGATTATTTCAAACGTTATCCATGAATCCATCAGATGTATAACTATAATATCATGCCGGGTTAAAAATCTAACTGAAAACGAAAATATAAGCGTAAATATGATCATCAGGCACATGCCATGATAATTCTTGCGGAATTCGAGTTTGATTTTGGAGATAACAGCAGGATAATCTATGAATCGCTGCTTCCTGAACTGGGGGAAGAGTACCAGCGAACGAGATCAACCCTGAGGCTTGAACAGGACACACTTATTTTAAACGTGGAAGCCACCGACCTCGTATCGATGAGAGCCGCCCTGAACGGATGGCTGCGGCTTGTCAGGATATCCTGCGAGATGAGTTCTTTGCACAAGTTATAAATCAGGGCTTGGCAATACTACACCCAGATTCAGGTGAATATAAATGAATGCAGATTTACCCCCACAGATCAAGAACCAGCTTGCCCAGTTGCAGCAGATCCAGCAGCAGGCACAGGCTATAGCAGTCCAGAAAAACCAGGTTGAGATAACATTAAAAGAGACCGACCTTGCTCTTGAAGAACTTGAAAAACTCGATGAGGATGCGGTAGTTTACAGGGCTATCGGGGATCTGATGATAAAAACCGGACGGGATAAGACCCGTGATTCTCTTAAGGAAAAGAAGGATACTCTTGACCTGAGAATGCAGACCCTTGCCCGCCAGGAAGAACGTGCCCAGACCCGGTTCCAGCAATTGCAGGAACAGCTCAAACAGGCTGTTGGCACCCCGGGCGCCCAATAGTCATGGAGATTGACGAAGCTGAATTCGTTAATCAACTGCTGGATTACCATAATATCCTTTATCTTTGCCACCGGCATGCAGACCCTGATGCCCTTGGAAGCGCCTTTGCGCTGAAAGAGGCTTTGGGAGGCACGATAGGAGTCATAGACGGCTGCGACAGGGTGGCGTCCGTACTGGCAAAGCAGTTGAATATCGAATTTGTGATGGATCCGACCGGGGAATATGATCTTGTAGTTGTTGTTGATACTTCCACGCTGGCGCAGTTGAACGGTTTCCCGCTGAAGGACTATGCTGTAATAGATCATCATTCCACGACTTCGTTGAATGAAAAAGCCATATTCTCTCTTCACAAAAATAAAAGCTCAACAGCCGAGATCGTTCTTGGGGTACTGAACGTTATGGGCGCGCCTATAATGAGACGCGCGGCATTTGCACTGATAGCAGGGATAATCACGGATACGGGGAATTTCAAGCATGCAACGTCCGATTCTTTCAAGGCTGTGGCAGAGCTTATCGAATTGAGCGGCATCGGATACAGCGAGGTGATGGATGCCCTTTCTACCCTGCCCCAGGACATATCGATGCGTATCGCCTTCCTGAAAGCAGCCCAGCGCGCGGTGATCGAACGTGTGGATGACTGGGTATTCGTAACCTCACAGGTAAGCTCTTTCGGAGGTGCGGCAGCCTCAAATCTTGTTTCAATAGGCGCTGATGTGGCTTTTGTTGCATCAAAGGAGGACGACCTCGTAAAAGTGAGCGGGCGCGCCAGGAAATGCGCCATAAATGCGGGTGTCAACCTGGCAAAGCTGATGGAAGAGATCAGCGTAAAACATAACGGCACGGGCGGAGGGCATGAGGGCGCCGCAGGCATGGACGTCAGGGGTGACGTTGATCAGATACTTGCGGCATGTATTGACGATGTCAAAAAGTGCCTCATGAAACCGCAGGGCGCTTAGTTATCTCTTTCCAAGGTGCTGGTTTATCGCAGCTACAAGAGCCTCGACAGATGCCATGACAATATCCTCGTTCGTGGCGCGGGCTGAAACGACCCTGCCTTTTTCATCCTCAACGCCGATGATCACTTCGGCGAGGGCATCAGAACCTCCGGATATGGCTTCTATCCTGAAGTCCCGCAGTTTGAATTTATAGTCACCGAGTATGCTTGTTACAGCTTTCAGCGCTGCATCCACAGGACCCACGCCGACATTTGCGCCAAGGCGCTCGCTCCCGTTGACAATAGCTTTTACCGTAGCGGTCGGGGTGATGATGTTCCCTGTCATCACGGAGACTTCTTTCAGAACGATTGCGGCTTCACCTGTTGATGTCGTGCCTATCATAGATTCGGCGATGGCATAGAGGTCAGCATCTGTAACGCGCTTGCCTTTGTCGCCTATGTCCTTTATGCGCTTCATTATTTCGTTGAGCTGCCCGTCGGTGGTATGAATGCCGGCGCATTCAAGCGACTGCTTCACCGCATGCTTGCCTGCGTGTTTCCCGAGCACGATGCGTCTCCTGTGACCCACCATCTCAGGCGTCATTACCCCGGGCTCGAAGGTATCAGTTCTCACAAGCACACCGTGTGTATGTATGCCGGATTCATGCGCAAAAGCGTTGTCACCCACAATGGGCATGGTGGCAGGCATTCGTATGTCCGTAAATCTCTGAACAAGATGCGACGTTTCCACTATATACTGTGTATTTATGTTCGTCTTTGCCCCGTAAAGCGAATGCAGGCTCATTACTGTTTCAGCGAGGTCTGCATTTCCGGCGCGCTCTCCCAGACCGTTTATCGTGACCTGGACCTGGCTTGCTCCCGCTTCAACTGCTGCAAGGCTGTTGGCGACCGCAAGCCCGAAGTCGTTGTGGCAGTGCACGTCGATGGGAATATTTACGTTCTTTGCTATTTCCCCTACAAGTTTATACATGGCGGAAGGCACTATTACGCCCACAGTATCCGGGACATTGATGATGTCGCAGTGCGCTTCCTCAACACCTTTATATATATTTATAAGATAATCCACATCAGTCCTTGTAGCATCCATTGCAGAGAACATGCATTTTGCGCCGTGGTCTTTTATATATTCCACGGCATCTATAGCCATTTTGTACACCTCTTCCCTGCTTTTCTTGATAGTCGATATCCGCTGGACATCAGATGTGGAGACAAATGTATGTATCATGCCAACGCCGCAGTCAAGGCAGGCGTCAATGTCGGATTTTATCACCCGCGACAGCCCGCACACCTGCAAACCCAGCCTGGCATCGGCTATTTTCTTTACAGATGCTTTCTCCCCGTCAGAAGACATGGGAAAACCAGCTTCGATGATATCCACACCAAGTTTATCAAGCTGCTGTGCGATGATAAGTTTTTCATCCGGTGTGAGCGACACACCGGGTGTCTGTTCTCCGTCGCGCAGAGTAGTGTCAAAAATGCTTATTTTTTTGTTCCGAAGCGATTCAATAACGTAAAAGACGATCCCTCGCGTTTATCATATTTATCGAGTCAGGATTCGTTTTAAGGTATAAAGTCTTTTTTATGCCTGGTTCCGGCACAATTTGTAAAAAGTGCAGGAAATGAAGGTACAAATTCTGACATTCGTCTGCAGCAGGTTGCAGTAGGTCGCTTTGGATATAAGCTCGGGTCGTGCGGATTCTTCCCGGTCAGGTTCATATTTATCGTCCTTTTTACCTGTTGCATGGTTTTTCTTCTTTTCAAGTACACGCAAAGGCAGGGAAACTATTTGGTGCAGCGAGTTGTTCATAAATTATAAGACAACCCATCCCCACATATATGCGTCGAGAGTTTTGACGGTTTTTTCAGGTTTTTAAGATTTAATATAATATATTATGGTTTTTAATTGTTTATAAATAATTTTTTTAAATAAATAGTAGTTAGTAATAACATAAAACTTAAAATAGGTGTTATTAGCCATACAAAAAATAAGCCCTATAGATTGCCTTGAATAATCTTAATGTGAAGAAAAGTATATATGTTTCAAAAAATACAATGTTAATTAGATTTAAATGACAATGACAAAGCACATTCAAACAAGTCTGGACATGGTAACATATGACAATCTCAGGCATATTTCCGAAATAAAAAAGAAGTCACTGAAAGAAACTATACAGGAAGCCATTAAGGAATATCTCAAAAAGCATGAAGGAGAAATAATGAAAGATTCGTTATTCGGTATAGTGGGTTCTTTCAGGACAAAAGAAGGCAACTGGAGCGAAAGGGACGACTGGAGAGAATAGATGCGGATCTTTCTCGACACAAGCGGTCTTATTGCGCTGAGCGATGAAAAGGACAGTAATCATAACAGTGCAAAAGCCTATCTTAAGGAGAAGGTGCAGAAAGGCGCAAGGTTTGTGGTTGGCAAAAATATTTTAGCCGAATACATAGACGGGGTCACAAAAAGGGTCGGCAAGGAAAAGGCAATTGAAGAACTGGAAAAGATTTTGAATAGCAAACTCCTGGTAATTGAATCGTTCTCTGAAACAGATTGGGATAAAGCAATCAGGTATTTCAGAAAATATCATGACCATCGGATCGATCTAACAGATTGTTTGAGTTTTGTGATAATGGAGAGGCTTGATTTGAAGATCGCGTTCACTTTTGATAGGGATTTTAAGATTCACGGGTTCGATGTACTTGCCTGAGTTTTATCTATATCCGTACTCCCTTTTCGCCTTCATCAAATCCCCTATCTTCGTGGAAGTCAGAAGCTCAAAGATAATAAGCAGCAAGAACAGGATAAACAGGTTAAAAGCAGCGCTATTTGCACCTTTATAAACCGCAACAAGAGCCGCGATAAGCGGTGCTGCTAAAGTACCCAGGACACCTGAAAGGTGCATGAGCGCCCGCCGGTTACCCGAAGCCTTCAGGTATGAAATATGATCTATCCGCAGCGTGGGCTCCACCTTTGCTGGTCCGTTGAGGTAATAATGGGTGAACCTGATGCCGGACACGGTGCCGGTCAAATAATGAGAAAGTGGGTGCAGTGTGGTCATAAGGGCAAGAGCGCTTATGTAGAGCATCCAGTCAGAGTTAATCAGGAAAACCAAAACGATGACGGCGATGGTTGCAGCAGCCTCAAGCAAGTTCCCGGCGAAAACATTAAGCTTGAACCTCACCTTATCGCTAAATCGTTTCCGGCTGAGCTCTTCAATATCTTTCAGCATCACATCATCGCTGATCTTATCTATCTTTATACTTTCGATAACTTCACGGAATACCTTTCCGCTGTAGTTTGTTTTAAGGCTATTGACTTTCTCTCTTAATTCTTCATTCTGCATATTAACCACTCACAGTTATGATAATATCCCTGCTCTCAAGCACTGCGCCATTGTATATCACCTGGGCGCGTGTCTGGTATTTCATCTCTCTCCCCGCCGCAAGGTCTGCTTTAAAATCCACAATTTTGAAACCCGAATCTTCTCCCGGTCGCAATACCCCGATATCGTAACTCCCGTTCACATTGCTGAACTTCACGTACTTCTTGTCGGATGAATTCAGGTTGAACCTGACAAAAGGATGAATAACTGATTTGCCGTTGTTGGTAACGCGTATCATCACCTGCGCGTTCTCCCCGCTTTTTACTGCCACTTCTGACGGCTTTACTTCAAAACCGGTACCTGAGGCAGGAATATCACTTCCTGATATACATCCTGAAAAAAAGATCGCAGATAAAAATATCAGGACAACTGCCAGTTCAGGCAACATTTCCCCTTCTCAAATGTTCGCAGTTCCCTGCCACGATCTTCTCAAGTTTGCCTTCTTCCGTCTCAAGTATCAGCGCGCCTTCACTGTCCACGCCGACAGCTTCACCGTATATCGCACGGGTCTGGGTCGTGATCTTGACCCATTCGCCGATCGTTGCCGACATGTTCCTCCAGTCTTCCATTATGGACGAAAATCCCTCTCCCTGGAATTTCAAATACAGGGACTCAAGCTCGGATAGCAGCCTCTGCACGAACTCGACCCGGTTTATGCTACCTCCAAGTTCGTTCTTAAGGGACGTGGAGCTGTCCCTGAACTCCTCGGGAAACGTTTCAGTATCAACATTGGCGTCAATACCCACGCCCAGAACCACGTAATCTATTGAGTCCATTTCAGCCCCGATCTCAGTAAGTATGCCGCAAACCTTCTTACCGTTTATTAGCACGTCATTGGGCCATTTTATTTTTGCAGGAAGCCCATAGCTGCGGATGGTCTTTGCCACAGCCACGCCTGCAAGAAGCGTAATTCTCGGTGCATACAATGGCTCCATTTTGGGTTTCAGTACCACTGAGAGCCATATCCCGCCTTCGGGAGATATCCATTTCCGCCCGAGGCGTCCCCGCCCTCCGGTCTGGGATTCTGCTATGACAACAGTCCCTTCTTCCACAGAACATGCCATATCGCGCGCCAGTATATTTGTGCTCACCGTTTCTTTGAAATAATGTATGTTCTTCCCCATTATGGTCGTACCGAGCCCCGCTTTTATTCCTGCCGGAGCCAGCACATCGGGTGATCCCTCAAGAGAATAACCCCGTTTTGTTGACGATCTGATCATATATCCTTCACCCTTTAGCGCCTGAACCTGTTTCCAGACAGCAGCCCTTGAAACCGAAAGTTCACTGGCAAGCGTCTCGCCTGAAACAGGCTCACCTTTATTCAATATTAGTTTCTCAAGTATCTTATCTTTTATCGTATCTGTTTTTTTCCTTATCTTCATTTACCTTCACCGGCACGAATATAAGCCCCGACGGCAGCCGTTATCGCCGCCACCTTCTTATCCTCAACGCCAAGAGCCGAAGCCAGGGTGGCGCCTTTCTCCTTTTCAGACTCGATAACTTTTTCCACCTCTGCAATGATATTGTGGTCATCGATGAAATGAGTTGTCAGCTCGCCCCGCCTGAAATACTCGTTGTTCATCACTGCTTTGTGGAAAGATATGTTCGTGGTCACGCCGACTATGATATATTCGTACAATGCCCGCTTCATCCTGTCTATCGCCTCATTCCTGTCCCTGCCCCAAACAGTAAGTTTTGAGATGAGAGAATCGTAGTAAGGCGTTATGGTAAATCCTGTATGTACGCCGCTGTCCACGCGCACCCCCGGACCGCCTGAAGAACGGTATCTGCGAAGCTTCCCGGGCGATGGCGTGAAATTGTTGAGCGGATCTTCGGCATTAAGGCGGCATTCGATCGCCCACCCATTCTGCCTGATATCCTTTTGTGTGTAACTCAGCTTTTCACCCGCCGCTATCCTTAACTGTTCCTTGGCAAGGTCTACCCCGGTAACAACTTCGGTGATGGGATGCTCGACCTGGAGCCGCGTGTTCATTTCAAGGAAATAATAATTCCCCTTCGAGTACAGGAATTCGATGGTGCCAGCATTGGTATATTTTATGGCTGCGGCAGCCTTTACCGCATCGTCCCCCATCTTTTTACGTAGTTTCGGCGTCATTATGGGGGAGGGCGATTCTTCTATGAGCTTCTGGTGTCTGCGCTGTATGGAGCATTCCCTATCGCCCACATGGATGATATTGCCATATGAGTCGGCAAGGATCTGGAATTCGATATGCCGCGGCTCTTCAAGGTATTTCTCTATGAACACGGTTGAGTCCCTGAAGGATGATTTTGCCACTCTCTGCGCTGATTCAATGGACGGGATAAGGTCTTCCTCTTTCCTCACTACTTTCATCCCGATGCCGCCGCCACCTGATGAGGCTTTGACGATAACCGGATATCCGATATTGAGGGCTATATCTTTTGCTTCTTCCAGATCACTTATGCCGTTCTCGCTTCCGGGTATGATGGGTATTCCGGCGGCAGCCATTGTCTTTTTCGCTGCGATCTTACTCCCCACGCTTTCGATGTTTTTTCCGGAAGGTCCGATGAACTTAATTCCTTCCTTCTCGCACCTTTCCGAGAATTCCGCATTCTCAGAAAGGAAACCGTATCCTGGATGTATGCCTTCTGCTGAGGTTTTATGAGCCACATCAAGAATGGCGTCCATGTTCAGGTAGCTCTGGCTTGCCGGAGCGGGACCGATAGGATATGCTTCGTCTGCATATTTGGCGAACAGGGCGTTCTTATCGACTTCCGAGTACACAGCTACGGTCTTCACGTTAAGCTCCCTGCATGCACGCATGACACGTATCGCGATCTCGCCGCGGTTTGCTATCAATACTTTCTTGAACATATATTACCCGATCATAATGAGTGCGTCCCCGGCACTTACAGTATTGCCTTCTTTTACGAAAATATCCTTCACGCTACCGCCGTGCGGTGCGTGGATATTGTTTTCCATCTTCATGGCTTCAAGCACCATCACGACATCGCCTTTGGACACGGCGTCACCTTTTTTGACCTTTATCTTGAGGACCATGCCCTGCATGCTGGCAGTTATTGAGCCGTCTATCTTTTTAGGGCTCTCCTGTCCGGGTGCAGCGCTGATAGCTATTCCGCCGCCGGCTGAAAGTATCTTCACATTGAATTCATCCCCATCCACCTCCACCCTGAACTCTGTGGGCATCGGTGCAGCTTTTCCGTTACCTGATTTTGGAGCTTCAAGGGTTTCTTCCTTTGTCTCGCCCCGTAAGAATTTGGGAGCTATTGCAGGATAAAGGGCATATGTGAGAATATCTTCAGGTTTTTTGACGATCCCGAGTGCCTGCGCTTCTTTCGTGACCCTGTCAAGTTCGGGCGGCAGCAGGTCTGCGGGGCGGACGGTGATGGGTTTGTCATCACCGAGTATTTTCGCGATCATCTCTTTGCTGATGGGAGCGGGCGTTCGCCCGTACAGTCCTTTGACATAATCCCTGACCTCCTTGGGCACGACCTTGTAACGCTCACCCATCAAAACGTTAAGTACAGCCTGTGTACCTACTATCTGGCTCGTTGGCGTGACAAGCGGGGGGTATCCAAGTTCTTCGCGCACTCTTGGCATTTCGGCAAGAACAGCGTCATATTTATCAAGCGCGTTCTGTTCCTTTAATTGTGATACGAGATTTGAAAGCATGCCTCCGGGGATCTGGTATTTCAATACGTTGGTGTCGATCCGCTCTGATATCGGGTCGAGGATGCCTCGGTATTTTTCCTTGACTTCCTCGAAATATTTCTTGATCTCAGTGAGCATGAACAGGTCAAGACCTGTGTCGTAAGGCGTCCCGCGCAGCGCTGCCACTGTTGTTTCGGTTGGCGGCTGGGATGTACCCCATGCAAATGGCGAGAATGCTGTATCCAGGATGTCAACTCCTGCCTCGCATGCGAACATGTAGCTCATGGGAGCCATGCCGCTTGTGCAGTGAGAATGAAGGTCAACCGGGATCGATATTTCCTCTTTGAGGGCTTTGACAAGGTCAAAAGCGTTCTGGGGCGAGATGAGACCTGCCATGTCCTTAATGCACAGCGAGTCGCAGCCCATTTCTTCGAGTTCCTTTGCCATTTTGACGTACAGCGGGATGGGGTGTACCGGGCTTATGGTATAGCATACTGTACCCTGAACGTGAGCGCCAACGCGTCTTGCGGTCTTTATTGATACTTCCATGTTACGAATATCATTCACTGCATCGAATATCCTGAATATGTCAATCCCGGATTCAGCCGCATGTTCCACGAATTTCACAACGATGTCGTCGGAATAATGCCTGTACCCCACGAGGTTCTGCCCCCGCAGGAGCATCTGGAGAGGTGTCTTCCTGATGATCTTTTTAAGCGCGCGAAGCCTGTCCCAGGGGTCTTCGTTCAAATAGCGTATCGATGTGTCAAACGTGGCGCCGCCCCATACTTCAAGTGAAAAAAAGCCTATTTCGTCCATTTTTTCGGCTATGGGAAGCATATCCCTTGTTCTCATGCGGGTTGCTATGAGTGACTGGTGGGCATCCCTGAGTGTGGTGTCGGTGAGTTTTACTTGCGGCATGTTTTCTGGGGCTTAATTGGTTGCAGTGTTATTTAATTTATGGTATTTTCAGGGATTATTGTCAGTGAAGGAGCCATTTCCATAACGGCTTATAGATAATTTTGTTGTTCTTGGTTATTTCCTCCCTCTCAAAGTCTTCTGTTATAATGATGCCGCTTTCCAGGTTGAATACTTCCATAGCCCTGACCAGACCTTTAACTTCCCTTTCCTTTGTTTTCATATCAGATATATCATGGCAGACCTGTATCAATTCCCTCA
>CABMHZ010000051.1 GCA_902386115.1 uncultured archaeon
AATCCTGTAATAATGTCATAGTATATTGATTTTTCGATAAATAAATTCCAAAGCTTTTGTTTTTAGATATTGTTGCCAATATTCACCGGTTTAACTGAAAAAAGTGGTATCTGAATAGTCACGAAAAATTAAAAATTTATGAAAATGGAAAACCATTGAACGATTTACAGAAAGAATAAACTTTTATTTTTTGCAAATTTTAACCAAAAGACAATTAAAGAATTAAGATAATCTGCATGATTGAGGGTGAGATTCGTATAAATTTCTAATACCATGCACTCTGGGGTCTGGAACATGCGTCAAACTCAAACGTCCTGAAGAGGTCGTATACGCTTTTGGGAACGCCATGCTTGACGTTCAAGCCAAACCCCTTTATAACCTCGAAAACAATTGGTGTATCGTGGGTCATGTACCCACCTGTCAAGAACTCAGCCAGCTTTTTTGCCTTCATTTTCCCCATCTTATCCTCAAGAAGCCATTCTACAAATTTTTGCACTCTTACTATACCCTTCCTAGCTTCTTCTGAGAGCATTATGTTCTCATCCGAGATGCTTTCTATCGGTTTTCTCCCAAGCAGTGAAATTAAGGCGCCTGCATGCATATCCTTTAATTGCGGGTCAACAGGTCCAAGCACGCTGTCCCTCTCCATGATGATTTCATCAGCAGCAAGGGCAATAAGCGTGCCGCCGGACATGGCATAAAAAGGAACTATAACTGTAACTTTTGCAGGGTGGTTCTTCACAGCCATGGCAATCATCTCGCTGGCTAATACAAGCCCGCCGGGTGTATGAAGAATCAAATCCACTTCCTTATCGCTCGGTGTCTGCCTTATCCTCATTAAAACATGCTCGATATCCTCGATGCTGATGTAATTCTCATCTTTTTCTTCCCATGGCTCTCTTCTGTGGATCAATGTTATGACCTTAGTACCCCTCTCATTTTCTATGTCTTCGATTATGGCATTTCGCTCTGCCATTATCGCTACTTTCATCCTTCCCTTTTTCTCAAGCCCTTCGAACATGACTGCGCAGTGCCGGCTGCAGAACTTTATTTTCTCCCCATCTATTTCTTTAGCAATTCCTTCGCCCTCAATTTCCATACCGCAGTATATGCATCTTTCTGACATGCTTATCCTACATTTATACACTTTGCGACCTTTTCCATGATAGTATAATCATCCCCTAACTTGCAAATAGAATCGCAATGCATGCATAGTTCGGAGAATAAAATATATGATATTTTAGTACCTTCCTTCGCTATAAGGGACGGTCTTTTCAATTGTGTTATAATTTCCTTTTCTCTTTGTTCTGGAGCAACCAGATAGAGCGATATCTTTTCTGAATTTGGTAGAGTGAGCGCCAAATCCGTCAGGCGCAGGATACCAGAATAAATTGACGTGCTTTTTTCTACCTCAAAGGCACTCACAAGTTTATTAGTACCTTTTTCAAACCAGATTACATCAATAAGAGCAATCGTTTTCTTCACGTCGTCTCCAACTTCTATCTCTGGAAATTCTGGTAAAGAAATAAACGAAAAATTTTCATTGTTATATGATTTTGTCCGATCATTGGAAGCCACAATAACATCGTAGCCAAGAGATTTTCCAATCCTCATCAGTAAATACTGGATTTTTGCGTGCATGTTTTCTTCTTCATTCTCAGCTTGTACTTCTCGATGCCTTTTCTGCAGGAGTTCTTTTCTCTTTTTATCCTCTTTCTCTAACACCATCTGAACATTTTCATCCACCACAACTTTTCCTACACCGATATCAAAAAGCAATCCCGAAATTGCCCCCATGTCCTTCGATAGCAAATTCTTAAATTTGTCATTTACCTGTAGAATGGTGTCCCGCATCTCTAAATAATCGTCCCAAGAACCCAGCTTTTTCTTTTCTTTGAATAATAAATTAAACCCATTTACCATCGCCGTGTTAAACGGCGGGATAATCGTTGGGTGGATAAAGTATAGAATGTTTGCCACCGATGGACCCAGTCCTTTAATATTTTGTTGCTTTAGTTTTATGATCTCTTTAATGATCTGTTCCTCTCTGCTGGCTTTAAGGCATGATTCCAAAAATTTGCCGAAAACTGATTTATTTGTATCGTTCTCATAAATATCTGGAATTCTGAGCTTTGGTTTCCAGTAAAATGGATGGGCTGCTCCTTCAAAAACCTGTTTTTGCTCAGTTATAGCAGTTAAGACTATTTCAAGGGACGAACCCTTAAAATCGGTAGGGAAAGCATTCTCTTTGATGTCCTTTATGACCTGTTCGACACCTCTACGAATTGATCCAAAGGCTTTTAACCTCGCTTCATTGTTGATGAACCAGGTGTTGTATACGCTTTCTGGATCATCTTTATAAGCCTGTATGATGAGTTGGGTTCTTTCATGGTCAATCATCTTGATACCTCATTAGTTGTATTTGAAGAATAATTTGCCTATTTCTGACTGTTTTGAAAGATGATTAAATTTTCTTCCCCTCATTGTAAGAATGAAAATCTCTTTTATGCCCAATACTTAAACTTGACTTCGCCAGTTAACCTATAAAGGAAAGCCACATTTCAGAAGTTTTTGTGATAAGACTTGCATGAAAATGTAACATTCCCAATAGGCAATATTGTAATGCTCGACAGAATTAAAAAAGATT
>CABMHZ010000052.1 GCA_902386115.1 uncultured archaeon
AAAGAGGTAATGGCATGGGGGAATTGCAGAAATAACAAAAATGCAAAAGTCAATTGGCAATTTACAGCCAAAGATGCACGGATAAAATTATCCAAACTTTATCCGACTATAGAGATTTGACTGGACAGTAGTATCTATGCCATATCTATGCCATTCCAGGGTCAGGAAAATTTTTTAAAATAAAACCAAAATAATTAAGTAGTTCTAAAGTAGTTTATTCGATATGAGTAAAATGATTTATGAAAAACCTATCTGGAAGTTATTGGAGGAGTTTGCTGCAGCAAAAGGGGAGAAAACTTTCACCTATGATGACATTTTGGAGTGGTTTGAAAAGAATTATTCGAAAATAAATAAAAGTTCAGTTAAACTCCATATCATCTCTTGCTCGGTCAATAATCCTCAAAGAATAAATTATTCTGTTAAGAAGGATATTTTATTCAAGTTAGAGAATGGAAATTTCAAAAAATATGATTCTACTAATGATGGATTATGGATTGGTGGGGGTCAAAAGGAAAAAACTGAGATTGACGATGAATCTTCTTCTCCACGAAATTTAAAACAGAGTAATAATCATGATAATAATTATAGTAGTAAAATGAATAAGTCAAAGAGAACGATTCTCAATAATTCTATGAGAATGCGTATATGGAGAAGATTCTGGGGTAATAATATGGATGGAAAATGTGTAGTCTGTGAATTAAGTATAGCAGTTGAAACTTTTGAAGCTGGACATATAGTGTCCGTTGCTAAAGGTGGAGGCGATGACATCCTTAATTTTGCTCCTATATGTAAGGGATGCAATTCAGGAATGAGAACAGAAAATATGATGGATTACAAAAATAGAGTATATCCCCATATACATGTTAAGTCACTTGTCAATTTCCCCTGACTCCCTTATAGATATTTTTCTTTTGTAAGCTTGTTTTTAGGTCAATCATTTGATGGATATTGTATCCCAGACCAATTTTCCAACCCATCTCAAACCATCCCCTCCCCTCTCCACAAGCATTATCCCATCAAAAGTTATTAAGCCATTCTCATGTTCATCGAAATAGACGGCTGGATGGCAAAACTGCGCTTCTCAGCCTGCCATTTCATCCCAAACCACCCCAAATGCGGCTGCCTGCACGGTCATACATACGCCATAAGCGTGCGGATTGAAGGCGAACAGGTGGGGAATTTCATTATCGATTTTGAGATGGTAAAAGGGATAGTCAATGAGATCTGCGACCGTCTTGACCACAGGGTGCTGATAGCAGAAAAAGATCCGCGCCTGCGGATAGAGAAAAAGAAAGAGGTTTCGGTAGAGATCATTGAAAGTAAAAAACGGTATGTTCTGCCCTCAGAGGATGTTGTGTTCCTACCCACAGCCTCTGTCAGCGCGGAAGACCTGTGCAAATATTTCACATCAGGGATAGTAAAAGCGCTGCGGGGTGTGGATAATATCCGTAAGGTTCACGTCAGGGTGGATGAGGGCATCGGGCAGGGAGCAGGATGCGAGCATGAGATGCGATGAGCTTAATATCTAACTAATAATTGTCCATTATCAGCTTTACTGCGTTCTTGTACTCTATTTTTAGAGAATAGACATTATGGTCACCTTTTACGTCAATCCTCAGAATACCAAGCCTTGTATTCATAAGACCGACCATTGCTGAAACTCCCCTGTAATTAACGTCAAATCCCTCCCCTTTGAGAGCATCAAAGACATCCTGGGTGGTATAGGGTTTACTTGTAAGGAATAATTTTAAAACCGACCGTCTGATGCCGGTTTCGTCCCTAAGTAAGTACTTTGTCACCCTTGACTTCATATTTTCGTTTCCTTCGGGACTCAGTCAGACCACCGTTTTTCACTATTAAATCTTAAGAGTTTATACTTTTGCTTCATTCAAAGAGGCTCCCTTTCAACAACCATTCCGTTCTTCATGGGGTAACGTTCAATAATATAAACCGTACATCCTTTTTCCTTCAGTTCCTCCGCAAGGTCTGAGGCTATCCAGCCCGTAGTTTCGATCGACCCCTCCTTTACCTCGAACATATTTTCGGGAACACCGGCATCATTCAAGACGCAAAGCGCGTCCCCCTCGATTACGCCGTATAAAAGCGTCCCGTCATCCGTTATCTCATCAAAATCCCTCGCCATCCTTTTCGCTATTCGCTTGAACCTCTCCCTCAACTGCACAGCATCCTTGAAAACCGAAGAACAGAAATGCATCTTGTTACCTTTAACAGACCCTGCAGATTCCCTGCTCCCGAGTACAGCCATTGAAATATCATCCTCAGGGACGTAACCCCTCTTTTCAAGCTCGACCGCATTTGTTTCCGAGAACTCAAGTTCGTTCAGGTTCAGGAAGCCATCCACCTCTTCAAGCAGTGAAAATATCCCGCACAGGTCGGACTTTATGGACGGTATCTCGATCCCCGAAGATAAGCCAAGTTCACGGGCTGCCATTATCGAATCACGGTAAGGCGTCATCCGGATCTTTTCCCACATTTCAGGCGGGGGATGGAACCTTATCTCATCAAGACCTGCATCACGCAGCGAAACAAGTACATCATTTCCCGGTGCAAGCGCAGTATATAAATGAATATGGAACGACTTCCCGAACTTTTTCTTAAGAAGACGTATGTAATGCAATACTCTTTCCAGTCTTAAAAGAGGCTCTCCGCCTGTTATACTTGCGCCAAGAGCATCCATTGAGAGAGCTTCTTCAATGACGTCTTCATCCTTTACAACGCGCCTTTCGTTTGCGAATACAGCGTCTTTTTCCCGTCTCTCATAAGAAACGGGGCAGTAAAAACAATTCCTGCTGCAGATGCCGGTAACAAATATCACCATCTTCGCACCAATATAGCAGAGGCGGCATCCTTCAGCCAGATAGTTAAAAAAAGAACCAGACCTGTCAGTTTCCATAGGTGTTACCAAGAAACAAAGCCAAATCGGCTTTCCAGAACATTAATAAATCTGCGTTCATCTGCGTTTATCTGCGGTTTTTATTTTATAAGTTGAATCTTAATAACTAAAAATTCACGAAAAAGTTCGTTTGGTTCGTTTTATTGAGTTAGTTGTTATCGTTTTTCAAAGCCATATTATTTACTCCGGCTGATTATGTATTCGCCAAGCGTGATGAGTTTCTCTTTTGCGGCGTTATCATCGATCTTATCGATATACGCCATTGCACTTTCAAGCTCCTCGCGTGCTGTTTCCTCTGCATAATCGATCGAATCCGCCACAAGGTGCATGAGCTGCCCGTTGTTGCATTTCATCATCTGTTCAAGCGAAATGCCTGAATTCAGCGCGTCGATTACCACTATAGACGGTCTTCCCATGAACAGGTCTTTCTTAACCGGTTTTCCCAGGTCTGCTTCACTGGAGATGACGTCCAGGATATCATCCCGAATCTGGAAGGCTATCCCGATATGGTTCCCGAATTCATGAAGCGATTCGATCGCTTTATCGCTGCCTCCGCCAACAATAGAACCAACCTCTGCCGCAGAGCCGAACAGAGAACCGGTTTTCCTGAAGGCAAGGTCAATATAGGTTTTCTTATCCCGTGCATAGTCCACAAGTTCCATGGCTTCCCCTTCTCCCATATACAGTAAGGAATCCGCAATAGCACGAATAAGGCGCGGGTCGTGTGAACTGAGTCTGATCGAAAGAGCCGCAAGCACCTGGACGGTCAGCAGAGCCATATCAGTGCCCCACTTTTTATGTACCGTATCGCTGCCTCTGCGTGTTTCGGATTTATCTATCACATCGTCCAGGACGAGCGATGATGAATGTATCAATTCGATGGATGCCGCTGCAAAGCTTGCATCGCGCGCTGTTCCTCCCACAGCCTCACTGGAAAGGGTTACAAGCGCTGAACGTATGCGTTTACCTTTTGAAGTTATTGCATATGCGACCGCGGCGGCAAGTTCGGGGGGCTTGATATCGCCGAGCAAACCTGCAAGTTCGATATCCACGAGGTCTGCGCGCTCCTCTAAAAGCTGTTCTATTTCCATTGGGTTCATGATTTTAATTCATCCTAAATAGACTTTTCTAAAGTTAAATTCCCGCGATCTATTTTATTTCCAGTTTACGCATCCTCTCAACCGCTTCGTTTATCCTTTCCACGGACTGGGTAAGGGCAAATCGAATGTATCCTTCTCCATACTCTCCAAACCCGACTCCTGGCGTGGCAACTATACCTGATCTTTCAAGGAGCATCTTTGTGAAATCAAGCGATTTCCCTCTTACCTTTACCCATACGTAGAACGTAGCCTTTGGCGGTTTTACTTCAAGCCCCAGGTCATTTAAACCTGCAATAAGGGCATCGCGCCTCTCTTTATATACCTGGTTCATCTCCTGGACGCAGGTCTGGGGACCTGATAACGCCGCGATCCCAGCTTCCTGAACAGCTTCGAATGCTCCGGAGTCCACATTCGTCTTGACCTTTCCAAGACCTGCAAGAATATCCCGGTTCCCGACCGCAAAACCCAGCCGCCATCCGGTCATATTATAGGTCTTGGAAAGGGAATGCATTTCTATGGCAATGTCCTTTGCGCCGCTTGTGGCAAGGAAACTCGGGGCTTTGTAACCATCGTACACCATCTCAGAATACGCGTTGTCGTGGACGACAAGGATCTCATTTTCAGAGGCAAAATCCACAACTTCCCTGAAAAATCCTGTTGTCGCCGTTGCTGATGTAGGATTGTTGGGATAATTAAGGAACATGAGCTTTGCTTTTTTCGCTACATCCGAGGGTATCGCATCAAGATCTGGGAGGAAATCGTTCTCACCAAGCAGAGGCATCTTGAACGGTTTGCCATCCGCAAGTATAGACCCGATATTATAGACCGGGTATCCGGGGTCAGGGACAAGCGAAATGTCACCAGGGTTCAGGAACGCAAGAGGTAAATGGGCAATTCCTTCTTTAGAACCGATCAGTGTAAGGACTTCGTTCTCAGGGTCAAGGTCAATGTTCATGTATTTTTTATACCATTTTGCAGCTGCAATCCTGAAGGTCAGCATACCTTCATAGGAGGGGTAGCGGTGCCTTGCCGGATTTCCCACTGATTTTCTCATCGCCTCCACTATATGAGGGGGAGTTGGCAGATCCGGGTCGCCTATGCTCAGGTTTATCACATCAACGCCTTTTTTAACAGCCTCCTGCCTGGCTTTGTCTATTGCTGCGAATAAATATGGTGGTAAAGAGTTGATCCTGTCAGCGTACATGGTCATTCAGGCGTTCTGATGATGTTTAAGGTATATAAGATATGAACATTTGATAATTTATCATCTTTTTTCAATCATCATCTTCATTATCTTCATCTTTTCCGGCTTCAAAGAACAGCTCGCCGTAAAGGATTTTCTCGATCACCTGTGAAACATAAAGGCGCTTGTGGTACTTCTCAATATCATCATTCATATGCAGTTCAGAATCTACCTGTACCCTGAGAAGCACATACCTGAACTTATCCATGTCATCTATTTCAAGTGATTTGATGGTCTCCAGTAAATACGGCAGTTTATCCGGTCCTTCCACAGCCTCGGCGATAACAAGCACATTTTGAGGGATCTTCTTAATTTCCAGTTCCTGCATGCCGGTCAGAAGTTTCAGCGTGTCAAGTGAATATTTCTTGTCCTTTATATTTACATGCTCCATTCATTACCACACTATCCTTTATCTATCATGTCCTATATTAGCCAGACGGAGAAATAATGGAACTACCTGTTATCCTTACGATATCAATCGGCGGAAAAATAAAAGAGTATTTTGCGATTTCAGGGGATAAACTGCATACAGACCTCGGAGTGATCAACCTCGATGAATTGAATGGGAAATCATTCGGTGACACGATACGCTCTCATCTTGGCGCAGAGTTCATTATCCGGAAGCCAAAGGCTCCTGATCTTTTCAAGTACGCAAAGCGAACAGGCGCGCCCATGATGCCAAAAGATATCGGCGTGATAATTTCAAATACAGGTTTGTGCTCTACAGACCATGTTCTTGACGCCGGGACCGGTTCCGGTATCCTCTCGATATACCTGGGGAGCATCGCGGAAAAGGTCGTAACGTATGAGATACGTGAGGAATTCGTGGAGATTGCACTGCAGAATTTTGCTCTTGCCGGTCTTGCCAATATCGAACTGCGCCACGGAGACATAACAGTAGAGATACAGGGACTGGATGAGAAGTTCGATGTTATAACCCTGGATACGATGGATGCGTCAAAAGCGATACCGTATGTTCCCCGCGTTATCAATCCGGGAGGTTTTCTTGCCGTATATTCCCCGTTTTTCGAACAGGCAAAGGAAGTCAGGGAAGCCATAGAAAAAACTGGGTTTGCAGAGGTTACAACCATCGAATTGATCGAGCGCGAGATAGCTTTTACCGGGCGGGGAACCCGTCCATCCACTTCACGGGTGGGTCATACGGGTTTTATAACGATAGCAAGATATTACTGATTTTGTAGAAAATCTTAATACCAATGCCAACAAGTCCAGTATTGATGAGGGCAGTTTTTTTCTTAATAATCATAATATTGTCGGTACAGATAGCAGGAGCGCAGAGCCTTATAGCTAAAGACAGCAGCCTATTAACGACAATAGAAGTATATGAGAACGGAAATGCGCTCTGGACTACGGAAATCCGTACACAGCTCACGACACAATCAGGGATTAACGAATGGAATATGACCCTGCAAAATCCGGAGAAGTATAATAAGACCATAGCAGACCTCAAAGATCAGATCAACATGAGCCTGAGTTCAGCCGAAAATTACTCCAATCGCCCCATGAAAATTCAAAACCTCAATATTTCATTTGAGACAAAAAATATCCAGCCCACCCCGTATGGCATAATCCGTTTGAGTTATGAATGGGTAAATTTTTCACGAATAAACGGTTCAAATCTTATAATCGGAGATGTTTTTTCCCAAGAGATGGCGCCGTCAGCCAGTAATGTGCTTATAATAATAATTCCTGAAGGATACGATGTGTTAAATGCATCGCCTGGTCTGGACAGGCGTGATGGTACCAGGTTGATATGGGACGGGACGATCTACCCCAGTTTTGGAAAGGGACAGCCATCCCTCGTTCTCTCGAAAACAGTCCCCGGCATGGACTTTATCCCTGTATTAATTCTCTTTGTAGTTATTCTGGCAGGAGGCTTGTTGTTCTTTTTCAGATGGACTGTCAAAACCAGAGAGCAAGCAGAACGACTGGT
>CABMHZ010000053.1 GCA_902386115.1 uncultured archaeon
AATCAATTTTTTCAAGACAATCCACAACACTTTTGCCAAACCAGGTGCGTCCATTCGAAAAGACACCGATCATGCCATCTTCTTCGATCAATGATGATGGAGCAATCCCTGTCGGGAAGAATGCCGGTTCAATAGCAAAAACCGCTCCGATATCATAGCTTACTCCCATTTTTTCACGGGTAAGCACGCGCCCTCCGGCATTCGTTTTTTGTTCAAGCACCAGAATGTCTTTATCACGCAATGCGTATGCTGCGGAAAGCCCTGCCAGTCCGGCGCCGACAACTATTACCTCCTTGCATTCGTCTTGAAATCTTTCCATTTATCTCCTGCTAATAATACAAATTAAATGTGTGATATTCACCCGCATTGATGTCATCAATATCCATCGCAACAATAATTTTGGTAGATCCTATGGCGGAAAAAGCATCTGAAAGCTGCCTGGATCCCATTTTAGCTATAAAGCCGGAAGCATCGTAAGGGATCATATGTGCCGAGCCACCAACTTTATCTGTGGAAAAGCAAAAACTGACCCTGCGGCAGCGCCCTGCTAACACTGTCACTTTTTCTCCAACCATATCCCGCAGCAGTGCGTTCTGTTCGCGGATCTCATAATCGTGCATAACAGGATAGACCTTTAAAGCCGATGCCCCGGAAAAAACGAAATCAAACCCGAAAAGGAATCCACTGTGAATCTTAAGGCGGCGGGCATCGGGTGAAATACCTGCAAAGCCAAGAGCACGTGTTTCCATATCCAGGTAATCTCCCACAATGTGCCACAGTTTGATCCTCGATGAGGCAAAATCCGGTCTCAGGTCTATACCGATCACGTTGTAAAGCACTTTTTCGTATTGAAAATCTGTTCCTGTTACCTCATGATACAGTGAACAATCAATGGGAGCCATTTCCGCATATTGCTCTAAAAAGGCAACTATTTTGGGATTAAGACTGGATTCTCCACTATTCTTGAACCAGAGGTTAAATCGCATCGGGTGTACCGTGTCACCGCAAACTTTACATGAGCATTCCAGATGAGTTTCGGGCGATGACCTCAATAGATCCAGGAATGGAACGCAAAGCGGTGTTTCTTCGGATGCAAAGGATGTCAAATGCCTGCGGTATTTTCCTATTTGCACAAAGGCTTGTTGCATACTTAAGAATTATCCTTTTATTAGATGGCGCGGGGCGGCATTCTGGTTTGATGCGGACAGTCCGGCGGGGCTTCATATACAGTACCATAACAGGCAAGAGAATCCCTGAAACACCGTCCTTTCAGATATACGCATCTTTCAAAATCTGTACAATTGTAACATACGGAATTCTGGAAAAGTTCGCGCGGGGGATAATTGAATCGGTGTATAGCATCGGAATTCCATACGCCCATAATTCCTTCTTCGAAAACATTCCCCACCGTGAAAGCTGGCTCATTTGGCGTTTGTTCACATAAGGTAACTGCGCCGTCGGGCTTTACTAACATTTTGGTGCGCCCTCCTGAACATATCGGTCGCTTCGCCCAGACCTCAGGTTTAAGATTCCTGGATCCGCCAGTTGTAATATCTTTTTGCATGAAGATAAAAATCTCCGGAAATTCTTCCTTGATCTGACTCTCCATGGATATAAGGCGTTTTTTCTGTTCCAGGGTCAGGAAAAGCCTGTCATTATGCCGGTACAAGCCCCGGCTGTACTGCACAAAATGGAACTCGTTTATCCCCATCGGCGCAAGGTGCCTGACCAGTTCCAATGGAGCATCAGCATTATATGACGTAAGCACGGCTTTTACTCTTGGACTTATACCGGCTTCGATCAGATTTTGCAGACTGTCTTGCGCCCTGGAAAGATAGTTCTTATGCCGGGACAAAAAAGAAGCGAGCCTGCTATCAGTGCTGTCCAGAGATACCTGCATCGGGCGCAGTGCCCAGTGGGGCACGTTTTTATTACCTATGCTCAAGTCAGCCATCCTTTGAGCCTGCTCCGGCGAAACATGGCTCTTTGTGGAAACAAAGAATGAGAAATGCCGTTTGTCCAGCTCTTCCATGATTTCCAGGGCATCCTGGCGGCAAAATATATCAGCGCCGCCAATATCGACCAATGTAATTTCATTTTCTGCAATTTCATCCAGAATGGGGATCCACTCATCCAGACTCCGCTCGGCACACGGCTCACGCTCAGCATAGCAGTAAATACAGTCGCACTGGCACCGGTTGGTAAAGCTAATGGCGATGGTGATAGGACGCAGCATTCTGTGCGGTGTCATTGTGTAGTTAGTTAAGTCCGGGATCAGGTTTTCCATGGGCTTGCCAAATGAAGGGGAGCGCGGTCCTTCCAATGAAAAAAAGCCGTCCAGGTGGGCAAGTTCAAGAGTGATCTGCTCAATTCCTTCAGTACTTTGCCCATCGGTAGAATTTATTATTCCCTGTGCAGCTGTTTTTATCTCTGCCCAGGTATTATTTCCATCAAAAAGAAGAATAAATATCGATTCAAAAGGTGAGAGCACACGTGTAACCTGCTTTTGCAGGGAATGCAAATATATCACCATGCAATTGCCATCATTCCTGAAACGCCAGTTTTCCGATATCCTCGGTTTATCCGTATCTGAAAATACCATTTTTCTCCTGATTACTTGTCCCTATCCTTCCACCATTCCTGAAATTACTCCCCCAGGCTGTCCCAAAACGAATGTGAACAAATCATTCACCTCTTTTGGGATAGCCTGTCTCCCGGTGCTAATTTGACACGGGAAGGGGAGTATGCTGCTTACCAATGCCAGCCGTTTGCACATCCTTCACAGCCTACTGTTGCT
>CABMHZ010000054.1 GCA_902386115.1 uncultured archaeon
CAGTTGCATTAATTTACGATCAAAAACGCTATTAAATTGGTGTTTTCAATAGAAATTTGAAAAAGAATGATTCAATTATGCGATTCTTCAGAAAAATAATGAGGTAGAACCTTAAATTATGACTCTAAAACTCCAACTGTCAAATTGCGGAAAGGATGGAATTACCGGAATTTTGTCGAAGTGGCGAAGTCAAGATAAAGTATCAATTCTTTATTATCTATACTTTTTTCTAAATCGCGAATATATTCTCTAAATCTTATATGGGTTTGATTAGTGATTGTATCATTGTCAAGATTATTGGCTATGAAAGATCTTCCTTGACTAAATGCATACCCGGCAATTGCTTCACTCTCTGAAATAGAATTAAATCTTTTATTATTAGGTGCGTTATTTTCCTTATCCCAATACTCAAGTTTAAGTTTTCCTTCAAATTTGTCACTAACCCTTATATGAATGATATTGGCATTTATGATTCCTTTTGCACAATCTAATATGTTTACAAAAAGTTCTTTTGTGTTTGTATTTAATGATAGTTTAATTAATCCTTCCAATAATTTTTCATAGTTTCCTTCATCACTCTCATCATTATTCATGAAATTCATGTTTTTTATGATGATATATATTTTTTTCGTTTTTGTACGCCTTTGCAGAATCCGGATATTTTTTTCGTTTTTCTTTTCTTCATAAAATATCTTATTTCACATCCAAAAACCTTAAAAAGCGTCACACGATTGATTCAGGCTGCATTTTTCAGATAAAAGCTTCATTAGTGATTTCACCCAATTCAAGTTCAGAAACCATGAATTCTATTAGTTATACAAATCACTTAACTCCATTTATTGAATTGAATTTATTTTTGCCTGAAATATCTATCCTCACCACTTTATCATATTATACATTATCGGGTTGCTGTACGTAAGTTCATGCATTATTTTCACTAATTCTTTCCTGGGTACGTTGATGGATCTCCGGGATATCCTGTAAACATCCTCAACCTCGACCTTCCCGTAATAGCTCAAAAGTCTTACTATCCTCATGACTGTATTTTTCTGTCTCTCATGCTCGCGCGTCTGGTATGTGCGAATGGCGCGCAGCAGGTCGATCCTTCGGAATTCGGGCCAGAAAGGGGCGCAAAAGTACGCAGCGCATTCATTCCCGTTCGCCTGCCAGGGAAGGAAATTGGATATCCGCTCGTCGCCGCCCGTCCTGATGATAAGATCGACGCAGGGGACCGAGCCGCCTGAAGGATACAGGTTCTTAGAGATAGCATCTTCAGTGATATCCTTCAGTGAAAGCTTCCCGTTTTTAACTTTTCGCGCCATGGAGCGCGTCGCATCCACGAGTTCCTGTCTTCCTCCGTAAGCCAGCGCCACATTGAGATAAACGCCGTCATAATTTTTTGTGATATCCTGGGTGCGTCTCGCCGAGGATTGCAGATTAGGGGGAAGCATATCGATATTTCCGATTACCCTTACTCTCATCCTGTGTTTGTGTGTCCGCTCATCGCTGCATATTTTATCGAACTTGATACCTATAAGATCAAAAATGTGGCTCTTTTCGTCATCATCCCTGTCAAAATTCTCTGTTGAAAAAGCATAAACAGTAAGCTGCTTTATACCAATGTTAAAGCTCCAGTCAAGGACTTTTTCCGTAGAATCCGCGCCCTTAAGATGACCATAATACTGCGAAAGACCATGTTTTTTCGCAAAACGCCGGTTGCCGTCCATTATTATTGCAACATGCGAAGGAATAGGCTTGCCTCTGATCTCGCTGGCAAGCAATTTTTCATATCCACCATATAAGATCCCTGTTAAACTCAATATATCACTCAACCCATTAATTACTAAACATGTATTAAAGTTTACCTGAAATCTCCAAGCCTTCGCTGTTCTTCCTTCGTTTGTTTTTCCGTTCCCTCCGCAGTACTGCCTATCTGCCTCAAAACTTTTACTGCGGTCTTTGTTCCGATTATACGCGAAACGGTATTCAGGTCAGCCGCCCTGAGCGTTTCCATGTCCCTTATCCCTGCTGTATACAGTTTGCGCGCCCGCACCCGCCCGATCCCCCGTATCTGGATAAGGTCGAGCAGTTCCGGCGCTGCCCCGTATTCAACCCGTTGCGCGAGTTCCTCCGCTTTGCCGGCACATGATCGTTTCCGGTCTTTTCCAAGCTCTGCCATGGAATGCACAAGCCACAGCGAAGTCTCGGAAAGCGCCCTTATGTCACCTTCTCCTATCCCGAATTTATTAACTATTTCCTCTTCTTTTACCTCGTTTATCCAATCGAGCATCACGCATGCGGTCTTTACCTCAGACAGGAACCATTCATAATCTGTTTTGAACTGCGGCGGTATCTGCACGAATTCAGAGCTGTGTTCCATCACGAAGTCGCTTAGCCATTCATAATCGTTAGAACGAAGGTAAAGATTTCGCATATCCGGCGCCTTGCAGGCAAGATGGAGCAGCGTGAGTTCATTATACAGCATACCTTTTTCTTCTATCTTCTCCATCCCCTCAAGTATGATTGAAGCTGACATAGGGTCGATATATAACCTGGATACAAGCTCCCCCAGCCTTGTGGCGAAAAGACCGTGGTTTTCTACAACGAACTTTTTTTCTACAAGGAACGCGATAACTTTTTCAATTACAGCTTTCAGGCTCCAGGGTTCCTGCTGTGTTGAATAGAAGGTTCCGCCCATAAAAGCAAGAAGCTCGTCCATGTTCTGTGCAAAGCCGGTCGCGATCGTTGAAAGTATATGTGTGCGAAGCGCGTTCTCGCTTCCAAGCTTTGACCATATCTTTTCAACACTGGCAAGCACGTAATGCTGCATCAGTTCTTCAAGTTCGTCGTATGTTTTTGCTATAAGTACGGACTCTCCGTAAGGATCAAGGCGCGGTCTTCCTGCCCGTCCTGCCATCTGCTTGTATTCAAGAACGGGGATGGGTGTAAGACCGAAGTTGGCATCATACCTGCGGTAGCCTTTGATTATGACCCTTCGAGCGGGCAGGTTGAGACCAGCCGCAAGTGTGGGTGTGGCAGAAATGACTTTTATTATCCCGTTTCGGAAACCGTCCTCGATGAGCTTTCGCTGCTCTGAGATCAGCCCTGCATGATGGAACGCGCTCCCGTTCTCGATGCAGAGGGCAAGTTTCCGCGTGGTATCCACTTCGCTTGTTTCCCGCACTTCGGCGGCGATGAGGCTCAGTTTTTCCTTTGTAACGCCTGTTAAGAGGGATGATATGGATGTTCCCGCACGCGCTGCCATTCCTTCTGAATTCTTGCGGCTGCTCTCGAAAATAAGGCACTGCCCGCCTTCCACCACGGTATCAGCCAAAAGGGAAATGGTTGCGTCCCTGAACTTTTCCCTGACTTCCCTCTGGCTTCGGTCGCCAAAATTTATTGCACTTCCGAAGAAAACTCCTTCTTTCAAGATTATGGGACGCCAGTCGCTAACGACAAGTGAGGCGTTAAGCCATTTTGCTATCTCATCCGCATTGCCTATTGTGGCTGAAAGTGCGATGATCTGCATATCGGGGTTTATCTGCCGCAGCTTTGCGATCACTATCTCAAGCGTGGGTCCGCGGTCGGGCGAATCGATAAGGTGTATCTCATCGGCGATAATGACTGTAATTTCCTCCAGCCACCGGGTTTTGTTCCGAAGGAGTGAGTCCGCTTTTTCAGACGTGGCAACGATAATATCGAATTGTCCCAGCCAGTCCCCGCTGGCATCGAAATCACCTGTCGCGATACCTGTGGAAATTCCTCTCCCATTCTCTTTTTTTATAATTTCAAAAGTCCTGAACCGTTCGTACTTCTCACTGGCAAGCGCGCGCAGGGGGACGATGTAGAGGGCTTTTCCGGGTTTATTCTTATCCAGTACGGATTTGAGCATGGCGAATTCAGCCAGCAGGGTTTTACCTGAAGCTGTAGGTATAGCGGCAACGATGTTTTTACCAGAAAGCAGCCCCGCTTCCACGGCAGAAGCCTGTGGCGGATAGAGTTCTGTTATGCCAGAATTAATGTAAGAGTCTTTTACAACATTTGGCATGTCCAAATCTTTTATTTTTATAATTTTATCATCATCTTGTGCTTTGTAGAGCCTCTCTGCTGAAATGAATCCCCCCTTCTTTATCGCTTTAAGATCTTTCATCGTGCGACCCTATGAGCTTGGAGCAAAAATAGCTTGTCGTTCAAAAATAATGCCTGGGCGCAAATCTGTTCACTACGTTTTTGAGCCCTTCAGGTATTTCGGCTTGATCGAATCGTTGAAATATGATTCAATAAATTGATCCAACACATTCAGACGGGGATTTATTAGATCCCTTGTACTAAAAACATCTGCTATTGCTTTTATTCCTTTGAAGATCATATCTTTTTTACCTATCAGACCCGCATTAAGGTCTCGTATGATTTTGCTGATATGGCTTTCCCATGTCGGGACAACCAGCCGGGTATAGAATACCACTTCGGGATTTGCAACGTACAATCCTTCTTTTTTAAAATAGCGATGCTGTTTGATATAGCTGATAAATTCATTTCCTTTATGCTGCTCCGATACAAAATGCTCTGGATTTAAAAAATCTACATACCCCCATTCGTATTGTACTGTTTTGATGCCCCATTCGTCTGTTCTTTGTATTTTTTGATAGTCCTCGACTACCAGCGCAAAATCCACATCCCGGCTCACCGCAAGATCAATATAAAATGAAATAGCAAGACCGCCGACCAGGATTACTTTATCCTGAGACAATCCGTTGTCTTTAATGATTTCATGAAGTATATCTTTCACAGCCTTGCTCCCAATGGCAGATTGTGTTTTAAATTAAATGCCGGATACCTGAGTATGTTTGGTATCTTTACGTCAAACCCATAATCCTGATCAAAGGATACCATTACCGCTTCTTTCATCATATCCTCTTCTTCTATCCTCGTTTTTAAATAATTCCCATCAACGAACCCGCGATTTCTTTCCGAGATTGCTTTAGCTGCTGTGTGGTCAAATTTTAATGTGTGCACTATCAAATCCTCCACTCTCGCGCGTACTCCATGGGTATGTAATTTCTTGAATGAAAATATCCTGTATTCGGCTCCAAATAACTCTGTTGCTGTTTCTTCTGCCGCTTCTGTAAATATCAGATGAGGTAAAGAAAGGCGCATTGGATAGCCCCAGACAACGTAATCTGTCTCATCGATATAGATGAACTGCAAACAGTCAAGTAATTCCTTTGATTTCTTGCCTTCTTCTATATGTTTTTGCAGGGTTTTTATGGTCTGCGTGAATATGTTGTATGCATTCCCTGGCGTTATCCCACATGCTTTGGCTATACGGGTGTAATTGTTGCCCAGTGCTCTGCTTTTAAATACAGTCTTTTGTAACTGTGATAACATGAATAAATACTATAACAATTATAGGTTAAAAATGTTTCGTCCTTACCTGAAGTCGCTCGAAAACCATTTTGGATGCAAATCTGACCGAAGGATATCTCAATTTGCCAGAGTTGCGGAAAACCGCTGAAAATCCCTGATGAATTCGGGAAAAACGCAGACGAGAGCAAGAATAAAGACTACTGTGGCTATTGCTTCACGAATGGAAAATTAACCTACCCGCATATAACGATGGAACAGATGATAGAAATATCCGGTGTTCTGATGTCATCTCTAATGGATATGCCAGAAAAAGAAGCAAAAGAAAAGGCAAAGATCACAATTCCTAAATTAAAAAGATGGCAAAAAAGTGAAATCTCAAATCCCTTTATCGTCATGAATTTCGCGCCGTTACTGCGCCAGTTCCATGATCCTCCTGACAATAACTTCCATGCAAAATAGCAGGAGCGCTGCCAGCAGGAAGACGGGTCTCAGGTCAATGACCTGCAGCTCTATTCCTGTTTTTTTTGCTGTTATGTCAGGGATCAGCTTTTCAAGTTCAGACTCATTATATACCCGCCCGCCGCCTGCTTTTATTATTCCGGGCAATAATTCATTATTTCCTGTGACCGTGAATTCTGACGGCTGGTTCACTGCCACGGTATAGCCTGAAATGTCATGGAATCCTGTTGAATCAGGATATATGGCTGAATGGAACAATTTCTCTCCTGTTCTTTCAAACTGGATATTTGCGCCGTCAAAAGCAAGAGTTGGCTCAATGCCAGAGTAGACATAAACATCGATAGGTTCTCCAACTTCCCCGTCCGGAGCGCGAAGGTCAAGACCATCCGGGTTACCAACGGCATAGTTTATCGAGTTCGTGACAAGCTTTGAATTCCCTGCGCTGTACAGCGCGGGCGTCCAGGAGTTCCCGGTATCCACCGTTATCGCCACAACCCTTCCGAGCCCGGCTCTCCATGCAGTAACAACAGGATTGCCGTTCCCGGTCATGACAAGCGCCTGTGCGTCCTGTTTGGCGCGCACGTTATTATATCCATAGACCGTCGCGTTAAGCGCCAGGTTCTTTGTAATAAAGTGACCGCTATTGATTATCAGCAAAGGATAGCCATCCCCGCGGCTGCTGGTTTCTTTTTCGCCCAGCAGTACTTTGATGCCCTGTGCCGCGTCCAGATTCATGTACCCGCCTCCTCCAGCCTCGCCAAGCTGTGTCATAAAAACGGTGTCCGTATCACCGCCAACTCCTAACGCATATACTGTCATTCCGTCATCCGACATGGAGCGGGCTGCTTTTAATGAACTGTCACTGTCAGCAACACCGCCGTCAGATATTACGATAACATTCCTTCCACCATCGAAATTCATGAGCATATCGTGAGCGGCAGCAAGCGCAGGCGATAAGTGTGTCGTCCCTCCATACCTGAGGCTCCTGATGCTATTTTCAGGCTCCGACCTTTCTGCATACTGCGCGAACGGAACGACGGTATGCGGGGCGTTATTGAATGCCACTACCCCGATATAATCACTTTCGCCAAGATCGCCGAGAACCTGGAGCGCAAGCCCTTTTTCGACCCCGAGCTTGGGTTCTGTGCCGGACAGGTCGCCAGTGCTTCCTGATATGTCAAGGACTATGACAACGGCGGTCTTTGGGGCTTTTTGGGGAATGCCGCCATATGTCACAGGAATTAGCTGTTCGAAGAGAGGCAGTTTGCCGTAGTCGGAATAGGGATTCTGTCC
>CABMHZ010000055.1 GCA_902386115.1 uncultured archaeon
ACATATTCCTATTCGCAAATACTCGTTACCGTGGATTCCCAGGAGGATATTGAAACAACATCGTTAAAGGTTGATGAATCTCTCAGGCGGCTGCATAAGGACGAATCCTACACGCTCTTTATGATGAAATCCATGCTTGAGGGAATAGCCCAGGTGCTGACTATGGTAAAATACGCACTCGGCGGCATAGGCGCGATAGCACTTGTCGTGGGAGGCGTAGGTATCGTTAATGTCATGATGCTAACGGTCACGGAGCGGGTAAAAGAGATAGGAGTGATGAAAGCAGTGGGCGCAACAAAGCAGGATATCCAGTTGATATTCATGCTTGAATCCGGGCTTCTGGGTCTCGTGAGCGGGTTGATAGGCATTACCATCGGCGCCGGGATTGCGATCCTTATATCCTCACTCGGCAATTTCCCGATGGCGATAAAGTGGACATCGCTTGCGATAGGGCTTATTTTCGGGGTGCTGACGACCACTATTGCAGGAGTGTATCCTGCGAATAAGGCTGCGAGGCTTGATCCTGTTGAGGCGCTGAGGGCTGAGTGACTGGGGCATTTTTCATGCGTCGGGATAGACGAGCCAGAACCATAGAGGAATATAATTTATCCTCTTACCCCCCATTATCTCCTCTCCTTCATAGTCTTCGGTTATTATAATGCCACGGTCCAGATCAAATTCATTCAAAGCGCCAAGCAATCCCTTAACTTCTCTTTCTTTAATTTCGGGCTGGCTGATATCCCAGCATACCTGGATAGCCAAACTTATTTTGAGCCCTTTCATAAGAAGAAAGTCAGTTTCTCTTTGCTTCTTATCATGCCAGTAGAATATTCGGGATAATGGATCAGAAAAGTTTCTCCTTTTTAGCTCAATAAAGACGATATTTTCCGCAATCCGTCCGTAATCCTGGGAAAACCTGAATCCTTTGATATTCCTTATCCCGCTATCGATGCAATATATTTTCTTGGGATTTATTTCTTGTGCTTTGACAGAATAGTGAAATACCGGCACATTGAAAACAAGATACGCATCATTTAGATAACCCGTATACTCTCCGACTGTATCCACAGAGAGCGAAACATCTTTTCCAACCTTACTGAAATTCAAGGTGTTGGATATGTTTTGCAGGAACAAATTAACAATTTTCTCCATCTTTGCTGCATTCCTGATATTTCGTTTCTTAATTATGTCCCTGTAAATTATGGTATCGAAATAGAATTGAAGCAGTTGTTTTTTAATATCGCGATCATTTTCGAGTACAACCTCGGGGAAACCTCCAAGTTCCATGTATTCAAAAAGATAATGTTTTATTTCATCTTTTTTGGAAAAGGCAGAAATTTTGTCGTCTATCGTCAGCTTTGTTTTGAGGAATTCCCTGAAACTTAAGGGATAAACTTCAAAATAAGCGATCCTGCCGGCAAGCCTGTGACTGAAATCCTCTTTTAACATCGAGAAGTTTGAACCTGAAATAATGATCTTCATGTTCTTTTCCAGATCATATAACCTTTTCAGGGTATTCTCCCATTTATCTACTTCCTGCACTTCATCAATAAAAACAAAAATCCTGCCTTTGGGATTTATCAATTCCCTGTAGCTTTTTATTGCATCATCGATCAGGTTCTCTTTTTGAATCCTGTCGTCATCGCATTTGACAAACAGGATATTTTTTGGGGTGATCGTAGAACTTAACCGGCTTATTAAAATGTTCATTAAAGTCGTTTTGCCTGATCTCCTGACCCCGATAAAACCTAAAATTTCCCTTCTTTTAAGCCATTGTTCGATTTCTTTTATAAGTTCGCGTTCGATTGGCTTTGATCCTGCTTCGCCTTTCCATTGAGGATTCCATTCAACCAGGATCTCTTTGTTCATATATTATATTATGGTCGAGTCAAATATTTAAATCTCTCGATTACAATCGAATGTTTTCTACGCATAAAAACAGAACCTGATTATGGATAAAATGAACGCTTATTCCCTTAACTCTGGCGGCAGCATATTCGGGATGCCGTCATCAATTGGATAATACTCTTTGCACTTTCCGCAATACAGCGTTCCTTTTATTATCTCTTTTTCATTCTCTTCCGTAACTTCGAGCACGAGGTCGCCCTTGCACATGGGGCAGCACAGGATATCCATAAGATCTCTTTTCATTATTTTTTGCACCTGATTCTATCTTAAATGCACTCTGGATTATCAAACTATCGGTGATTATATATGCTGCACGGTCATTGAACGGTGCGAGAGAGGAAGGGCGGCTGCCGGTGGCAATATTGCCGCTGAGGAAAGTCCCCTCACCATCTGGACCGCGGATGCACGCAAGTGCGTAGGGCGAGAGTCCTGGCTCTGGAACAGAAACGATACCGCTGCGCAGCAATGCGATGAACCCGGAAGGGCGAGGTCATGCGCGTGCGGATGGAACGGCGAATCCCCGCGGGTGCAAGCCGAAACAGGGCGGAAAGGCAGTCCAGACCTGCCCGAGTACGGCGCATAGCTGAATGCCGCATAAGCGCTACAGGGGCATCGCTCCTTGCGCTAAACATAAAGGGGCTTACTCTCCTCACTCAAATTTTCATTCCAAATCATTTATAATGTCATCCTAATCGAATAACATTTAAAAGAAAAAGACAATATATGTATGATATGGTTCTAAATCATCTGGATGAAGTAATAGGTCGATGGGTAAGACAGGCTGAGCACGACCTTGAAAACGCCAGGAAGAACCTTGACATTGAAGCATATGATGTGAGTCTAATCTTATGCCAGCAGGCTGTTGAAAAAATATTAAAGGCATTATACATAAAAGAAAGACAGGAAGAGCCCCCAAGAACCCACTCTCTTAGAAAGTTGATTGAATTGACAGATATGCCAGATAATGCCCTTAATCTTGTTGCAGAACTTGATTCGTATTATCTTGTTCTCAGATACCCTGATGTGGGAGACATTGTGCCCTATGAAAACGTTGATAAGGAAGATGCAGAAGATGGAATAGGTAAGGCTGAACAAATAGTGGAGTCAGTAAAAAGTAAATTACATGAGGGGAATTAGATGGCATTTGACAAAAAAGTATCCTACTTCCTGAATAAATATCTTGCAAAGATAAAGTCAATATATGTTCCTGATGAGATGTGGCTCTGGGGTTCAAGAGCATACGGGAGCCCGGGAGAATACAGCGATATAGACCTTATTGTTGTATCAAAAAAGTTCTCAGATATTAAGTTCACAAAAAGGATGTTTAAATTTATTGAGTCCATA
>CABMHZ010000056.1 GCA_902386115.1 uncultured archaeon
ATATTACCTATATTCGCCTGGCACGGGAATTCATCTATCTTGCTGCGATAATCGATGTTTACAGCAGAAAATGTATCGGATGGAAATTGGGAAGAGATATCGATGCAAAACTTGCTGTTGCGGCACTCGATATGGCTTTATCGAATCGGAATGGTACAGACATTTCGAATTTGATTCATCATTCTGATCAAGGAGTCCAATACGCTTCTTTGGAGTATGTAAGCCGACTCAAGGAGAAAGGCATCCAAATAAGTATGAGCAGGAAAGGGAATCCATATGATAATGCATTTGCAGAGAGCTTTTTTAAGACGTTCAAATACGAGGAAGTCTATCTCTGGGAATATGAGACTTTTGATGTTGCTCATAAAAATATCAAAAAATTTTTAGAAATCGTCTATAATAGAAAGCGTGTTCATTCTTCTCTGGGATACGTAACTCCAGAAGAATTTGAAAATTCATAGGAAGTCTTAAATATGAAAGTTTCTTAACTGGTTGTCTGATATTTGGGGTTCACTCCAAATTCGTTGTCTGTATTAATTAACTTGCGCTACTTTGTTTATTCATCGAGGAATAATCAGGAACTTTGATATATCCCCCGCTCCAATGTCAGAGCGTGGAGCAGAAGAGCGCGGTGGAACTATGAAATATATTGTAATTTTGGCGATTCTCTTAGGTGCAGTTTTTTCCGGATGTGTTGCAGATCCTCAATCGCAGCACCCGTTATATTATGATGAAAAAGCCATTTATCTAATTAATAAATCAATAACTGCAATGGTAACTGAAGATTATTCTTCGCTTGTTCATGATGCTAAAAACAATTACAATGAATTAAATAAATTAATAGTTTCTCCCGAAATGCAGCCAGCAGTTGATGAGTATGCATTAGCGCTAACGGATTTTCAAAGCGCAGAATTTGATGCTACTAAATATAAAGACTGGGTCGATTTTCGAAAGACTTGTGTACCAAATGAATATGAGACATGTGAAACTAATTTACCCGAAATATGGGGAGGAATATTTGATACAGACTTTAAATCAGGAACCGACCATCTTAATAACACTGTCAAATTGCTTCCCGCGAAATATCTACAACACTAATCGTAGTTCAGTGTGTCCATAACCCCGTCTCTGAAAAAGTCTCTTGTTCCCTGCCTGTCTAAATTTATTGTGATGTTCAATTTTTCAAAGACCCGTTCCATGATTTCTGGGGGTATAAATATCTGTGGTGATGGGATGCCTATAGTTGGAGATGCCGTTCCGCTGGAACTTATCAAAGTGCCAAGTCTTCCGGCAAGGTTGCCTGTAATCGTTGGTCTGCCCTCTAAGAGTTTTGAGGTGTCTGTAAGCATTAATGCAGTTGCAGCCGTGCCCGCAATCATCGGTGCATAGGTCTCAACCAACCCCGGCTCTTTAATAGTAGGTAATGGGACTGATGAAACGATGTTTACATCTATTGCTTTTTTATCATTTACGGCTGCGGTTAGAATATCCCCAAGCGATTTTGACGGCTCGAAAGTAACCTCGGATAATGTTTTCGATGTCAGGGATGTTTCCGCTTTGATATGAGGTCCTATCAACTGCCCTCCGGCACCTTTCTTTTGTTCCTCATTGAGGAGCTTCTGTAATTCCAATTCCCGTTTCGCATATTCTTCCTTTGCCTGTCCGCGCTTATCATCAGTGGTCGCCTTTTCCCAGCCGAGTTTACTATCCTCCAACTCTAACCGCATGATGTCCTCAGCGTATTTTAGATTCAAATCTCCGATCTGTTTAGCCTTCTCCTCTTGAGATAATCCCTGGTCCTCCTGAACTACTTTGACCGAGGTTTCATATTCAATCTTCCTCTGCTCTGCCTTCATTCCGGATGATTGCTGCTTGTTCTGGATTTCCTCGATAATGTTTTTGAGCTTATTGGCTTCATCGCTGGCGGCTGTAAACCCTGCTGTCATGCTCGCAGTCATCGCATCGCTCGCTTCCCTGGCTGCGGCTGCCTGCGTGGACATCATATAATATGCGCCGCCTGCGATGGCACCCAAAATCAGCAGTTCCGGCGCCATTGCTTTGATTCTTATAGTTGTAAGTAAGGTAGCAGTTTCAACTTCTTTCAGCATCGTAGTCATTTTAGTGCCGAAAGCGACAATTTGCGGGATCATCCCAACCGCAGTTATCCCGATCATCGCCATGCTCATGTTTGCATGAATATTTGTTTTTTCGAGATTGTTTTGTGATCTCTGAAGCTGGTCCGCTGCGACAGCAGCCTCCCTTGAGTGCTCACCATATTTCTGAACGGCTTCATTATATCTGATTTGCGCATTTGCAACCGCCATATTTGCATTTTCTAAGTTAAGCTGGCTGATCTCATACCGGTCCATCATGGACATTGCCATATGCCCGAACTCGCCTATTTTTGCAAAGCCTTCTGCGGAAGCGGATAAGCGCGCGCCGAGAGAGGCGGATGCTTCGTTTGCTTCCTTAATACCCTCGCCAAAATTAGTAGCGTGCGCCTGGGCTTCCTGCATCTCGGCAGACAACTGATTCATGGATGAGGCTGCTGAATCAAACGCCTCGAAGCTCCCCTTTTGCGCCGTAATTCTAACTACAATGTCTTTAATCGACTCAGACATCTTCATCCTCCGGTTGCGGTTTTGTTTTTATACCGTTCAGGATTACCAATATTTTTATTCATATTCTCTCAATCTCCTATTTTATATTTTTTTAAGTCATCTCTATATTTTTTTAGTGTCCTGCCCCTGACTTCTTATTCCCCTTAATCCATAAATTCCCAAGAATAATTATAGCGTTGTAAAGTCAATGTTTCATGCACGCCCGCGCCCTGGAACTTGTATTCCTGCCTTGCACAGAAGAAGTCAGTCTGTGCAGCCTCGAACTCATCGTAGATGTTCACTGTTTTCCCGATGAGGTCAGTATAATCGATCCATGCCGGGAGTAATTCAAATGAAGATTTGACCAGCGGCGCATGATACATCCTGACTTGCTGGATCGCATAAGCATCAACATCTGCTTGTGTGCTAATTTTTGACTTCAGCAAAGCCCTTGATTTTACGCCATAAGCGTTGATTGACCTGCCTGCAAAAGCAAAAGTGCATTCATCTACTGTTATTTTGCAGCCTGAGAAACCGTTTACCTCGAAGGCATGAAGGGCGCCTCCGCTCAAAGTGTAGAATCTGTTGTTTGTGAAATGATACCTCACCTTCCCGGCAGGCACTTCCAGGAAAAACCGTTCGTGAATCTCGTTTGGGGGTATCGCTCCATCGCCTCCGTTGATCATGACGTTTCCGGTCTTGTCACTGCCTGTGGGGTTGTTTATTGTTACCCTCAAGTATCGCCGTTCCGCCGCGGTCACGGGCGCGGGCTGGTTTGTGGCGTAAAACTCCTCGGTGTTGGTGGGGATGTTCGTTTCTATAAGTATCTGCGTGGTGGATTCCTGCCCGACGATGGTACGCAAGGATGCACTCTTGAGATTTCCCACCCCGTACACTTCGCAATAGTTCAGCAGCCGGGTATAATCCTTTTCCAATGTCTTGCCAGCGGCAAGCTGAAAATTCTTATATGTTTTCGCCGCAGGTTGGTCTGTGTTCAACATCTGAGGAATTACATAGATATAATATTCGCTTTGCAGGGCGTCTATTTTGATAGCCCATTCGCCAATGTGCAGCGTTTCGTAAATATCAAGCGCCTGGGTAATGTCCTGGAATGCTGACCAGACCGAGTTTCCCGTGAAATCCCTGGTAATCAGCGTGCCAAATACTCCAGCATCATGGTAGGGCAACTTCGATGTATCGTATGCATATATCGCTTTTTTCGTCATGCCGTAATTATTTGCTATCTCAATGAGCTTGCCAAAAACGTAATCTATTGTCTGATCTATATAATTTGCATTATCCTCTTCGTTGATTATGATTTCCGAAAGCTCCTTGTCCCACGAAACCGCGATGGCGCTGAAGTTGTTTTTGTTGTTCCCTTTGAACCGATAATTGGGCGCCTTGATGAACCCGTCAAAAGTCTTCGCGGAATCAGCATATAGCCGGACCGGGCGGATTTTCTGAAGCTGCGCGTCCATTGTGCTGCGCTTGCTCTCGATCCGAAGCGTATCTCCCGAAAACAGGTCGCGCTGCAATGTAATAGCGGCTGAATGCTTGCTATAATAGATACTTGAATATGTATGGTTCTATTAACCTGCAAGCATATACCCCCGCAGCGGATGGGTTCGGCTCCGGGACATATTAAAGTATCTATGATAGCAAGCATTAAGCCCCTAAT
>CABMHZ010000057.1 GCA_902386115.1 uncultured archaeon
GATACCGTAGTTGAAGATACTTTCTTAGATGGATTAATGCAACAGGTATCCCTTCATCCTGAAGCCGGTATTTTTTGCCCGAAGATTTATTTTTATAATATGCCCAATATAATCTGGTTTGCAGGCGGATATATTGACTGGAAGTACGACGGTGCTCATATTGGTTATGGTAAAATAGATAATTCATCCTATGATTCGCCTTTGGTCAGTGATTATGTGACCGGATGTGCAATGTTGATAAAAAGGGAAGTCATTGAAAAGATTGGGCTTCTTGACGCATCTTTTTTTGCGTATCAGGAAGATGTTGATCTTTGTATCAGGGCACACAAAGCTGGATACGAATGCATGTACATCCCGTATCCACATGTCTGGCATAAAGCTGGAGCAACGTCTAAAAAGCATGAGAGAATGAGCCCTTTCCATAGGTATCTTGGGACAAGGAATAAGCTGGCACTGGTCAAAAAAAACTTTGGGATATTTTGGTTAATGGATGCATTGTTCCGGGAATTGTTCATTGTTACACCTGTTTACATTATATTATATTTAAGCAGGTGGCATTTTGATTTGATCCCAGCACAATTCCAGGGAATCATTGATGGAGTGAGAGGGAAGAATAAATATTTAAACAAAGATTTTAATGATCATGAACAAGCATAGCTTATAAGAAAGAAAAGAGTCATCGATAGATATACGTAGGGTGGACATGATACCAAAACAATTAAGAAAACTTATAAAAACAAGACTGTTAAAAGAAAAATTGAAAAAAGATTGGATAGAAATCGGTGATTATACATACGCAGGATGTATTCCGATAGTATCAAGATGTGACGCAAATACAAAACTCAAAATCGGAAAGTTTTGTTCTCTCGCAGGGGATATACAAATTTATATAGGATGTAACCATAGAACTGATTGGATAACTGCATATCCTTTTCCTGCATTCCCTGAATATTTTAGCAATGCTTCTAATATTAAAGGACATGTTGCAACAAAAGGTGATGTTGTTATTGGGAACGATGTCTGGATAGGAGAACATGTATTAATATTATCCGGAGTTAGAATTGGTGATGGAGCGGTAATTGCCGCGGGTTCAGTGGTTACAAAAAGCGTGGAACCTTATTCAATCGTGGGGGGGAACCCTGCAAGATTGATAAAGAAAAGATTTGATGAGGAGATTATAAAAAAATTGTTAGAGATTAAATGGTGGGATTGGCCCATTGAAAAAATTAATGATCATCTCGATATTTTATGTAGCAGCAATGTAAAAGCTTTGATGCATATTTCAGACGTGTCTCTTTAAACCAAGCGTCAATCCCTGCATAAAATATCGCGCCTCAAAAAAAGATCGCCAGATTAAAAAAAACAGCCTTTTTGCATTTTTTTCAGGCGATTTATATAAACCGAATAGAAAAGTTGCCAGCAGCAAGGAAATGAAAAATAAGAATAACGCCCGTGAAAAGAAAATTGTTATAATTAGCAATATTGGAATAAACAAATAAAATGTATTTTTAACCAGAATTCTAAAAAATTTCCAGAACAGATGCCTTTGTTCTTTGATAATGATTTTCATATAATTTAGATAAGATTTACCATACCATATCTGCTGTTTTTTATATTCTTCAACTGTGTGGGGAAAATGTCTTCCAAGCGTGGTCTCGCACACATTACTAAAGTTCACACCAGATCTGAACCAGAAATCTTCGTCCTCTCCTAATCCCAATTCAGGATTGAATCTATGATTTATAAAAACTTCTTTCCTGAATGCACAGAGTGAGACATGCCATATATCACCAAGAGCGATTTGATATTCGAGTTCTGAATCAATTATTGGTTTAGTTCTTACACAACAAAATCTAACTTCATCTAATTTTGCTTTGACTTTTCGCAGCGAGTCTTTCTCAATAAAAAAAATATCTGCATCAAGTAGAATTAAATAATCGGCAGCACTCTGTCCTATTCCAATATTCCTAGCATTTGCAGGACTTGATATCTTCCCAAAATCGTTCTCAAACAGTATCTTTATGTTAAACTTTTCGCTGTTTAATTCTCTTCGTTTCTCACTTACGATTTCTTTTGTCCTGTCCTTACTTCCTCCATCCACTACGAGAACTTCAACAGGGCGGTAATCCTGTTTGAAAATAGTGTCGATAAGGAACCCAATCTGTTCTTCTTCATTTAATGTAGGAATTATGCACGAAACCAGCATTAATAGTAAATAAGCATGTCTATCGCTAAAAGATTTTGCATATAAGGGATAATGTTAATTGCCTCAATGCTTTGTAAGGAAAAACTTTCAAGCGTAACTTAACTTTAATATCAATAAAGGTCATAATAATTCCAAAATAGCGACAAAAGAAGGAAAATCCATGAAAATAGTTCTTGTTTCAGATCAAGAAGAGGCCACAAATATTCAATCATTGGGCCTTGGTTATCTTGTTTCTTATGCTAAGAAATACTCTGATGACGACTCTCAGTTCATAATCATTAATAAAAGACCAGAATCTTCCAGGGAAATAGCAAAACTGAAACCGGACATTGTAGGCTTCACCTCAATGAGTTTGTATTATACTGAAATCGAACGCCTTGCACAAGAAGTAAAACGAGAATTAGATGTACCCATCTTCATAGGAGGACATCACATATCTATAATGCCGGAATCACTCACAGAAAATTTTGATTTTGCAATCGCTGGAGAAGGAGAAGATACTTTTTTGCAACTTATTGATAATCAATTCGATTATAAAAACACAGATGGAATATATTATAAGGACGATCATAAATTAATATACACGGGAGAAAGGGAACTCATAACTCCACTTGATAAGATCCCGTTTCCGGACAGAGATGCAATGGATATAAGAAAATACCTGCATAATTTTAATTGGGTCGGTACAAAAAAATTAGGCAGAGGAACCAGCATGATCACTTCACGGGGATGTCCTCATAAATGTGCTTTTTGCTCGGCTTCCATATTCTGGAAAAAATATAGAGAACATTCAGCAGAATATGTTGTTAATGAAATAGAAATACTGCATGAAAAATATAGGTGTAATAATCTACTTATATATGATGATTATTTTACAGCGAATAAAAAAAGGTTGTTAAAGATAAAAGAGATGCTGGCAGAGAGAGGATTATCCGGCAAAATAAGATATGCTTGTCTTGCGAGAGCAGATAGATTTGATTCTGAAACAGCAAAAGCACTGAAAGAAATTGGCGTTGAAACCGTTAATTTCGGATTCGAAAGTGGCTCCGATAAGATACTTAAATATTTAAAAGGTCCGCGTTCATCGGTTGAACTGAACCAGCAGGCAATAGATATTTCATATGAAAATGGTCTTTTTGTGGGAGCTAACATAATAATAGGAAATCCGAATGAAACCCCTAAGGATCTTGAGGATAGCTACAATTTTCTTATAAATAACATTAAAAACCTCGATACAATTCTGGTACATCAGGCAACTGCTTATCCAAGAACCGCATTTTGGGACTATGCAAAAGAAATGGGTATTGAATATAGTATAAAAGATCTGGACTACAGAATTAAGCATAAACAGGTTTTAAGTAATATAAAAGATTTTGATAAATGGTATAATAAATTTATAGAACTTCAAGGAATTAAACAGACGAAGATTGATATTCCTTATAATCTCGAGTTCTTTCTGTTTCTTTTAAATAGGATGATTAAAAATCCGAGAGATACAATAAGAAAGATAAAAGACAAAATAAGCTGAAATTATTCTGTTTTTTCGACTTTTCTTGAAATAATACTTTTCATCAATCCTAAAAATAATCCAGTAAATTTATACCAGACAAAAAATGGAATTAAAACAATCTTTCTCGAAAACGCCCCAATAGCAATTGATTTGTAAATAAAGTATAAAGTAAATCCTCCTAATGGGACCAATCCGATCAAAAATAGATACAAATTTGAATTAAGGATTGAGAATAATAAAATAAAAGGCAATATGAAATTATATATTCCTAAAATGATTTTTCCTGTGTTTTGAATTGGCTCATGGCTAAAATATTTCCAGTTTCCTAGAGGTTCACCATACCATATACATCTTTTATAATATTCAAGAAAACCTAATCCCTGTTTCTCTTCGTAGAACCTGGCATTTTCAATAATGCCAAATACGAATCCATTTTTTATCAATTCATCTTTTTTCTTAATAAGCCTGTTAAAAAGCTCGCTATCTTCCCCGGATTTCAGATTATGGTCATAATAGCCTATATGATCGTAAACGATTTTTCTGACTACTATTAAACTTATTCTGGCAGAAGTATCCACCCCAGCATCATAATGCATTACGTGTTCATAAAGGTCAACCAATGCAGGGAATATTCCTCCGGATTGTACAGATTGGATTTTTGTAACATAAACACTCAACACTTTTTCAGATTCATTAAAGGGTTTAATGATCTTTTCAACAAAATCGTCATCGATCCAGCAATCCGCATCAACGAAAATCAAAACTTCTCCGTTTGATTCTTCAATCCCGGTGTTTCTTGCTATCCCAACACCTTTAGGCTCTTTCCGAATGATTTTGAATATGAATCTCAACTGTTCTTTATAATTCTCAATAATTTTCTCTGTACCATCATCGGAACTATCGACAACCACAACCTCAATGTCTTGATATGTCTGCTTTACAATACTATCAAGACATCTTTTAATAGTATTCTTACTGTTCCTTGATACAATGATTATTGAAACCAACATTTTTGCGCCTGATTTTGTTAGGAATTTTATTTTCGTTGTTTACCTGTAATAAATCCTCTCCAAAAATACAACAGATTCAAAATATAATCCAGTAACTTAACCGGTGGGAGCAGAATAAATACTTTAAATTTATTTATTTTTTTAAAAGCTAAATATGTGCCTCCAAAAATAATTGTTGCAATATACACAAATGCTATCACGCGCGCAACAAAAAATGGAATAAAAAGCATTAAAATTGCAAGTGTCTTGAATATCTGGTTGTTCCAGCCTCCAATAAACTGGTATTTCCTGTACAATACACCCTGACCTTCAGATAATATTGGGTTTTTCCAGAAAAGAATAGTATACAAACCTGTTGACTGTGAAGAGTGTAGATGAGACACCGGAGACGGCACTGATATGATTTTATATCCTGCTTTTTGCAGGCGTTTGCTCAAATCAACATCTTCGCAAGAATCTTTATATGTAATACCATCATATCCTCCAAATCTTAAATAAATATCCTTCCTGAAAATATCATTTTTTCCATCAGAATAATTCAAAGTTGTGACCGAATGGTTGTATTCATCTCCAACCTCCCATGAAAATAAAGCTTTTTCCCAGAACCCGAAATCTGCATATACATTTTCTGGCAATAGTACAGGAGACGTTACACATGCCACATCATCTTTTAAATAAGGAATTAATTTATCGAGCCATTTATTATCAGTTAGTACAATATCTGAATGTAAAATCATAACAAAATTATTTTTTGGATCACTTTCCTTTACTCCTGCATTTATAGAACCAGCTAATCCGAGATTCTTGGGGTTTTTTATAACCTTAAAATGGGATAGGTAATTACTTAAAAATGATTCAGTAACTTCAACGGTACTATCTTTACTACCATTATCCATTACAATAATTTCGAACTCAAACCCAGTTTTCTGACTTACAACACTTTTCAAAGTGTTTAATATAGTATTTTCTGCGTTATATGCTGGAATAATAATTGAGAGCATTTTGTCACCAGATAGTTTTCATTTATCTTAAAACATCAAATTTTTATAATTCCAATAATAAAGGACATTTTTTATTATTTGATAACTTGATTTGGCACAGTTAAATAATCCAGTTATGGTTAAAGTAATATCATCACAATAAATACTTATTTATTCTTTAATGCAATGATATTACCTGTGCTTAACCATGGTAACAATATCTTCTACACTTAAAAATATA
>CABMHZ010000058.1 GCA_902386115.1 uncultured archaeon
GTGATTCTGGCAGTAGCTTTTGTGAGATTGCAGCACGGTATAAAAGAAAATCTTAGTTCTGTAGCATATCTTACATAGGGGGTGAAAAAAAGTTACCAACGGTTATAAGGTGGCTTTGGTAACCACCATCCAAATCTATCAGAATAGATTCATATATTATTGATATCATAAGGGGTTATGAAGTAATCTGTAACAGAGGGTTATAATGTGTTCTGTAACAGTTTTACTCCGTAATAAATTGGGGGATAATTTCGAATTTTGTATGAGGAGAAAATACAATGAAAAATATAAATATTAAGTATGTTTTAGCATTGTTTATCGTTTTGGGGGTGTTTGTAGCAGGTTGCACTGCTCCAAAACAAACCGCCGCTCAAGAAACACCAACGCAGCAAGTACCCGTAGATACACAGCCAGTTGAGGACCAAAACGCCCAAAAGATGATCCAGGATGGCAAAGAAATCTTCCGCCATGACACTTTTGGCGATGAGGCATACTGGGGTGATACACTGAAACTGCACCAGGCAATTGCAGGGACGGCTAATGGAGGGGTTGGTGGCGGGGTTGACCCGGCGACAGCGCTTGCAGTTGGCTTGAAAGTTGACGTGGATGCTCTTCCCAAAGACCTGGTTGATAATCTGAAAGCAGGAAAAGTAAATCTCAGTGACCCTGCCACCACAGTTGCTCTTCTCCAGTTGGATGCAGTCGTGGGAGTTAAAGGTTTCTTTGATGAAAAGAAAAATCTGAAATCAATAGGCATTACCTGTGCCATCTGTCATTCAACTGTTGATAATTCATTCACAGCCGGGATCGGTCATAGGCTTGATGGATGGCCTAACAGGGATCTAAATGTTGGAGTTATAGTTTCACTTGCCCCGAACCTTCAGCCCGTTGCAGACCGCCTGCATACCAATGTGACAACTGTTAAAGCAGTCCTCAATAGCTGGGGACCGGGGAAATATGATGCTGAAATTAATATGGATGGTAAAGCCTTCCGTCCTGACGGAAAGCCGGCAGCCACACTGCTTCCAGCGGCTTTCGGTCTTGCAGGCGTGAACCTTCACACATATGGGGGATGGGGCTCAGTTACTCACTGGAATGCCTATGTTGCCAATACACAGATGCGCGGCAAAGGCACATTCTATGATCCGAGGCTTAACAATAAGACCAAATACCCACTTGCTGTGGAAACTGGAGACTGGAACATAAGGAACGACCCGGATATGGTAACCTCGAAGCTTCCTGCCCTCCAATTCTATCAGTTATCCCTCAAGGCGCCGGTGCCCCCGAAAGGCAGCTTTGACGAGCAAGCAGCCGCCCGCGGGCAGGCAGTTTTCAATGGCAAAGCAAATTGCGACAGATGCCATGTCCCGCCGATCTTTGCCGAACCTGGCTGGCCAATGCATAATGCAAGTGAAATGGGTATCGATGATTTCCAGGCCAAGCGTTCCCCTGATGAAATGTACAGGACAACGCCTCTTAAAGGGCTTTTCTCACACATGAAGGGTGGCTTCTATCACGATGGACGTTTCGCTACACTGATGGATGTTGTCAACCATTACAACAATTTATTCGGACTGGGGCTTGCAGACCAGGAAAAGAACGACCTGATAGAATACCTGAAATCGATCTGAGCAAAATATATTTAAAAAAATGCCTCCATGTAAAATAATGGAGGCAACCTTTTTTTCCATATGAAGATTTTGAAATCCCAGAATATATCTCCGGTCCTTTCTCTGAATGTCCGGTGAGATTAAAAATTAGTAAAGAAAAATACAAAAAAGTTTTTAGAAACCAGCCAAAGCCATCGCATTTTGGATAGTGTTTGTATATCTATCTACCTGTTTTTGGATCCACTTATTTCTTTATCCATATAGGTTTCACTACAATGTAAAAGGGGAACCTCACAATGTAATCTGAAATAGTAATATATAGGTTGCAGACTACAAATTAAAATAAGAGGATCAAAATGGGGAAGATACATGGCTGCGACACTGACACAAACCTTTAACCTGGGGATTCATATTGGAATTCTACTATTAGTGGTCGCCGGATACTTTTAACGATTCTCTTATGGTCAGATGAAATCGATCTCTATTTACCCACGTTTGTAATCTAATTGCCTACCGTCCGACCACTTTATTTCCGATCCTGCGGATCATCCCGATAAAAGTTACAACCCACGCAATTAAAGCTGCGTATATGAAATAACGGGAGATCAGGTAAAACGGCGCGAGCCCCGTAGCCTGGGCGAATACGAAAGTGCTTGCTGTGTACATCCCGAGAGGGAACACAAGGCTCCAATATCGCGGATCATAACTGAGCGGGAACCGTTTGTACAGATGGCGCCATGCGGTCAGGATCAACAGGAGGGGTATCCACCATGTCGCTGTTGCCCAGAATAACAGGGTAAATCCTTTGAGGAATGGAAGAATATCGCCCAGGAATGCCCAATCAGGAGAGGCAAGGATAAGCCTCCCTCCTGCAAGCGTTGTAATGGCGGCTGCGCCCATGTCCACCCAGTAAAGTGGCGTGAACGCTTCCGGTGCAGTTTGTAAAAGGCGAGCCTGTAAAAAACAAGAGTAATGATAATCAGGTACAGCATGCAACCAAACAGGTAGAGGAGAAGCGATAAAAAAAGGAAAGACTCCGTCCATGCCGGAAACCCAGAAGTGACCAGCGCGCCGAGAACCGAAACGGATTGGGTTGCTACAACAGCAATGAACCATCCCCCGTGAATCCCGGTCTCAAGAGCAGGTTTTGACTCACGTACAATCACGGCAGTAAAGAACGAGTAGATCAGTATGAGCCAGAGTATTGTTCCTATAGCCAGGAGGGAAAATGCAGCGGTGAAATCCTGTGAAATAAGTACGAACTGGTTCCCGAGAATGCACGTACCTGCTACAAGTGTAAAAAATCCGGGCCCGTGAACGTGTGATGTTAGATCTGAAATGAATCTTGGAAAGTAGCGCCGCAGGCGAATGAGGGTGATAAACCACAAAACCACATACGCCACTTTGTTGATGGAAAAAAGTGCTGAGGACAGTAAAAACATTCCCTGCAAATAAGATGCGATGGAAACGATGCCGGTTGCCATAACAAAGGCAAAATACCCCGGGTAAAGGCTGCCCGCCTCATTTTTTAAACTTTCCTTCCATTTTATTATCAAGTTTTTCATTTTAAACTTTTGAAAATTTTGTCATTCGCGTTTCTCTAAAGGCATATACATACATCCTTCAAGACCGCAGTATCTACCGACATACTCAGCTTCCGGCCTGTAAATTACTGCCTTTGGCTGCGCCTCGGCGAATTTTTCCTCGATAATATGAGCGCACCATCCCGATATCCTTGAAATCGCAAAAACCGGCGTAAAGAGGTCGGGATCAATTCCCATAACGCAGTAAATAGAAGGACTGTAAAAATCCACATTCGGATAGATCTCCTTTCCCTTGCGTTTTTTTAACTCTTCCCGGACTACGGTTTCAATTTTCCGGGATAATTCGTACCATTTCGTATTACCCGTTCTTTTTGCCAGTTGTTCTGATATGCCGGAAAGTATCTTTGCACGGGGGTCCCAGGTCTTATACACAGCATGCCCCATGCCCATGATCCTTTCTCCCGCATCCAGTTTTGAATTTATCCATTTCCCGGCTCTTTCTGTTTTATCAATTTCAAAAAGCATTTTCATTACTGCCGTATTAGCCCCGCCGTGAAGTTCACCGGAAAGCGCAGCCAGCGCCGCACCTGTACAGGCATACATATGCGCCCGTGTGGATGCCACCACCCTGGCGGCGAATGTTGAGGCATTAAATGAGTGTTCTGCATGAAGCACAAGACAGGTATCAAAATCTTTTGCGGTCTGTACGTCAGGCATTTTCCCATTAAGCATATACAGGAAATTTGCTGCCGCCCCGAATGTTTCATCCGGCTTTCTTATTTCAAGATCCTTCCTTATCCTGTCCCAGTATGCGACGATAGTTGGCATTTTGGCGATCAGCTTTATGGATGTTTTTATCTGTGCTCCTTTTGTATTTGCCAGTACCGTATCGTCAAAATCCGCAAGCATCGGTATCACGGATTGGAGAACATCCATGGGACGGGCTGTCTTTTTCCTCTTTTTCATGTGCCGGATAATACCGACGGGAAGATGCCTTTCGGAAGCCAGCGTCTCTTTAAATATTTCCAATTCTTTCCTGGTGGGAAGGGTCTCGTATAACATCAAATAGACCGTTTCTTCAAAGGTAGAATTTTTTGCAAGTGTTTCGATATCATATCCCCTGTATATCAATTTGCCTTTTTCCCCGTCCACTGCACTTATTTTTGTGTCAGCGACCTGAACTCCTCTTAATCCGGTATCCTTGGTTTCAATCATGCATAACTAACCCTGCTTTTTAGAAGGACTTGGCAGGTAATAAGTTTTTTGGGAAAGAGTTCTGTCAATTTGTCGGTTGATAGAATAACCTGTCAAAACTCGGTTGATATGATGATGAAATAATTTAAAAAGACATAAATAGTATTATTTTTCATAAAGATAGTTACTTTATGTCCGGCAGGTCATACTTTTGTCGAAAAAAATAGTTATAGATGCGTGTGTTGCAATCGATTTATTTATTCCTAAAATAGATTTTTTGGAATAATTGTTAAAACTTAGTAAAGATGACCAGATATTAATTTCTTCAGTTAATTACGAGGAAATTATAAAAGTAGCCCAGAAGAAACCATATTCAATCTCTAGTGCGTATAAAATTAAAACGATATTGGATGACTCGGATAATGTTGAGATTATAGATGATGATGAAACAGATTTTAACACATTTTATTCTGAACTTAAGTCATTAAATTTGGGGATGAGTCAACCTGATGGACATGTCCTGTTCCGTGCAAAGGAGTCAAATGCCGATTTCATAGTGAGTTCCGATTTTAATGTATATGACAAAGCAAGCAAATTCAAAACAATTAAAAGGTTGAATTATATGAATCCAATGACAACAGTTACATTAATGGCTTATTTTTACCAACAAGGCAAAATTAAATATAGTGTATTCCTAGAAAAAACCTTACGTTTATATAAGTATAAAGAGATAGATAATATGTTAGAACATTTGAGAGACGAACTCAACGACTCCAAACCCGAACACAATGCCACACTAAACGAATTTAAAAAATCAATGAAAGTACGATTTCAAGATTACGAGCATCCATTATTAAAACAATATGAACATTTAATAGCTTTAGGGAGATTACCAACATGAATAAGAAAGAAAGGGATGTTCTACATTCCCTATGTGATGGGGATATAACATTTTCAGAGGCCGCTGGCCAACTTGGGATTCCAGAAAAAGAAATTGAAGAAATGTTAGATGACTATAGTTGGCTACCTTCACCAGAAAGATTAGCTGAACTTAATGAAACCGAAATGGAAACACTTTCATATATCAAGGAAATTTCTCAACCAATTAAGTTGAGTATTTCACATACACAGGTTGACTTAATTTTTGATCAAATGCAGTTCAAAGATTTCGCAATTCTTCCAAATGCACTTTATCCAATAGAATATACTCAGATGCGTCCAGAAAATGTAGTGATAAATCGAACTGATGATAATGTTGTGGCATACATACGATAATCTGGAGATTACAAATTATGGATTTAAATATAAAACAAATTTCAATTAAAAAAATAGATGCATATCGAGAACTTTCTTTGCCAATTAAATTTAGTAAAGAAGTTAAGGTTTCAGTAAGTCTCAATATAGGATTAATTGAAATTAAAAAAATCGAAGACGGGGATATACTCTTAAAAACAAATTTCACTTTAGATATATTAGATTTTGGTCATATTGGTGCTCAATTAGAAACTATAGCTTCCACAAACAATTCAGACCAGCTGATTTCGGAATGGGAAAAATCAGAAGAAAAAAGAAGTTTGCCAAGTGACATCAAGGGACAGTTCGATAACGCAATTTTTTTCTATATTATGCCATTAGTTATATCATTGGCAGAAAAACTAACCCTGCCTATACCTATTCCAGGAATTACCACACCATCAAAACCAGTTGTCAGTTCCAAAAAATAAATAATTAGTAAAAAAATATTTTTATAAAAAAAAAGCACAAAGGAACTTTGAGTCTAAATCCCATTATGCATCTGAAGCAGCTCAAAAATGCATTATAAGTGCAAATCTTCACAAAAAGAAAAGCTATTTAATCATTGGTGAATCCATATATCAAGAGGAGGTTAGAATAAATGTCCGGTAAAACCCTTTCTGAAAAGATCATCGGTGAGCATTGCGGCAGGGAAGTAAAAGCAGGGGAAGTCGTTATTGTTGATGTGGATCTAAGTTATGTCCAGGATGGCACAGGTCCTCTTACGGTGCGCAGGATGAAAGAAATGGGGCTGGAAAAAGCATACGATCCGCAAAAGACTATATTTTTCCTTGACCATGCCTCTCCAAGCCCGAGGATGGAACTGAGTAACGACCATGAATTCTTGAGGGATTTTGCAAGGAAAACCGGTTCTATATTATCCGATGTCGGAAACGGTATATCCCACCACAATTCAATTGAAAAGTATGCATGTCCCGGTGACATCATTGTCGGCGCCGACTCCCACACATGCACGAACGGCGCCCTGGGCGCATTCGGGACTGGGATGGGAAGTACTGACGTGGCGGCGGCGATCGCTCTCGGGAAGACGTGGATGAAAGTACCGGAAACGTATCTGGTTGAAGTGAACGGCAGGCTGCCAAAAGGAGTATATTCAAAGGATATAATTCTCCATCTCATAGGTACGATCAGCGCCAATGGGGCTACTTATAAAGCGCTGGAATTTACAGGCGACACGATCAAAAATATGAGTACGGCAGGCAGGAGCACGATAGCTAATATGTCCGTTGAAGCAGGAGCGAAAGCAGGCATTTTTCCACCTGATGAAGAGACACGGAATTTCCTGAAAGCCATGGGCAGGGAGGAAGCATTCAGGGAATTGAAGTCTGATGAGGATGCCGGATTTGAAAAGAGGATTGAGATAAAAGCAGATGAGCTTGAGCCTTTGATCGCCTGCCCTCACCTGGTTGATAATGTCAAAAAAATAAGCGAGATAGGGAGAGTCAAAGTCGATGAGGTCTTCATAGGCACATCATGCAACGGGCGGCTTGAAGACCTTCACATTGCAGCATCGATACTCAAGGGTCATACTATTAATCCGAATGTAAGGGTCATTGTAACTCCTGCATCCCGCCTGGTTTATATGGAAGCTTTAAGGGACGGCACCATAGAGACATTTATGAACGCAGGGGCGCTCTTCACAGCATCAGGATGCGGGGCATGTGACGGCGTACACCTGGGCATACTGGGTGATGGCGAGGTATGCCTTGCAACGCAGCCCCGGAATTTTAAAGGAAGGATGGGCGATCCTGATTCCTTCATCTATCTTGGCAATCCTGCAGTTGCCGCTGCAACTGCTTTGACAGGTGAGATATCCGATCCGAGAGAGGTGATGTAATATGGGAAAAGCCTGGAAATTCGGGGACAGCATCAGCACAGACCTTATTGCGCCGGGCAGGTATTTCCACCTGCGCTCGAATCTTCCGGAGCTGGCAAAGCATGTGCTGGAACCGGCGCGTCCGGAGTTCGCTTCACAGGTCCATGCCGGAGACTTCGTTGTGGCTGGAGAAAATTTCGGACTGGGTTCAAGCAGGGAGCATGCCCCCACGATAATAAAGATAGCGGGCGTAAAAGCAGTCCTTGCCAGGAGCTTTGCCAGGATATTCTACAGGAACTGCATAAACATAGGGCTTCCCGCCATAACCTGCAATACGGAGGAAATAGAGGAGGGGGATGAGCTTGAGCTTGATATGCAAAAGGGTGTGGTGAGAAATAGAACAAAAGGAACTGAACTGGAATTCCCTCCACTGCCTCCGATCATGAACAGGATTTTAGAGGAAGGAGGGCTTGTTGCATTTATAAAAGCGCATAAAAACCTGGAAATTTGATTAATTCTAAGTGGTAAAGTATATATTTTATCCCTTTCCTTAATAATAATCCTGACCGGGATAAATGTTACCTGAGCCTGACAAGATTACATTAAAAATAATCATAAGAAGGGAGAAGTTATGAAAAAGGAAAAAACAAACGAACAAGCCAATAAATCAAGCGCTGAATTGCGGCAGGAGTTAGTGGATCATTTTCGTGAAAAGCGAGAGCTTCTGAGGCAGCAATGGGTACAGCATATGACTGCCAAGGGATTGCTCGCAGGTCTGACCCGGGAAGATATTGAGACGGAATCAATAACGATCTATGATACCTGTATCGTCTGCCTGGAAACAGGAGAATATGACGGCGCCCGGACCTATGCCATGCGGATGGCAGAGCGCGGCGTGCTGCGTGGAATGTCGACCGAACAGATAATCGGCGGTTTGCTCACGCTGCGCGACGTGTATGGGCGCAGCCTGTTCGAGCGCTACCAGCATGATATGGAGCGATTATCATCAGCCCTCGATATTTACGAACCCGTTGCCAATAAGATCCTTTCCATTGTTGCTCTCGCTTTCGTCGCAGAGCGTGAAAAAATTGTCCGCCAGCAGCAAGAGGCTATCCGGGAACTCTCGACTCCGGTATTGCAGGTTCGTGACCAGATGCTCATTCTGCCGATCATCGGGGTGATCGATACGCATCGCGCCCGCCAGTTAACCGAACAATTATTGCGCACTATCCGCACCAGCCGGGCAAAGGTAGTAGTAATCGATATAACAGGTGTCCCGGGTGTAGATTCTAAAGTGGCTAATCACCTTGTGCAGACAGTGGATGCATCGCAGCTTATGGGTGCGACAGTCATCGTTACAGGTATATCGCCTGAGATCGCCCAGACTCTCGTTACCCTTGGTGTGGACCTGACCAAAATGAACACTGTAGGCGACCTGCAAGGCGGGATCGAGGAAGCAGACCACTTATTAGGCTACAGGGTGGTCAGGGAAGAGCCGGGAAATGGATTTATTCATAATAAAAAGGTGTAAAGAGCAATGTCGGTTCCAATTCTCAAACAGGGTGATTACCTGATCGCTTCTGTTCAATCAGAGCTGAGCGATGCCGATTTGCTGAAATTGCGGGATGACCTGGTAAGCCGCGTAGGCGAATTCCGCTCACGCGGGGTCATCGTGGATGTCACTATCCTGGATGTAATGGACTCGTTCGCCACCCGCACCCTGCGTTCCATGGCGCATATGATCATGCTGCGCGGTGCAAAAACAGTCATCGTCGGGATACAACCTGAGGTCGCATTTTCGATGGTGCAGCTTGGTCTGAAGCTTGAGAGTGTAGCGACCGCACTGGATCTTGAAGAGGGACTGGCACTCCTTGACAGTCAAACAAAAGGAGATACCAGGCGTGGCTGAGGAAAATTGTATCCCTATCAATTCCGAGATAGATATAGTGACAGCCCGCCAGAAAGGGCGGGCAATGGCGGCACAGTTAGGCTTCTCATCCACGGAATTAACCCTTATCGCGACTGCCATATCCGAGATAGCGCGCAACATCGTGGAATATGCCAGGGAAGGTGAGATCTCCCTGAGCATTGCCCATGAGGGTGATAAACAGGGCATTGTCGTGATGGGCTGCGATAATGGACCTGGTATTCCTGATATTAAGCTGGCTATGCAGGATGGCTATTCGACAGGAAAAAGCCTGGGGCTCGGTCTTCCCGGAGCGAAGCGGTTGATGGACGAGTTTGAAATCGTCTCTGAAGTCGGCAGGGGAACAAAAGTGACTATGAAGAAATGGGTGCAAAACCATGCCCGCTGAATTAACTGAGCCATTTCCGTGGATCGAAAGGGGTTTTACCACGATGCCATTGCAGGGACAGGAAGTTTCAGGAGACAGTCATATAATCAAATCCTTCAAAAACGGCATCCTTATAGCTGTAGTGGATGGGTTGGGACATGGTTATGAAGCGGCTGAGGCTGCTAAAATTGCCATTGCCGCTCTTGATACCAATTCTAACGAACAAATTATAGATATGGTCAGGCGCTGCCATGAGGCATTGAAGGGGACACGCGGAGTGGTGATGAGCGTTGCATTTTTGAATTTGCCTGATAAGAAGATTACCTGGCTTGGAGTTGGCAATATCGAAGGTATGCTGTTGAGACAGGATGCAAAATCAGTTATCTCACGGGAGAGATTACTTTTACGCGGCGGGGCGTTAGGTTATCAACTCCCGCCATTAAGGGAATCCGTGATCCCCGTTAAACAGGGTGATACGTTGATTTTTGTCACAGATGGCATTCGAAATGGCTTTGAAGCCGGAATAAAACCGGGCGATAAGCCGCAACAAATTGCTGATAATATCATGGCAGAGTTTGCTAAAGGGACTGACGACGCATTGGTTCTTGTTGTGCGGTATATATGCAATTAAGGAATGAGTCTCTGGATGAATTAGAAAAACAATATGCCGTTGCTCTTGAGGATTATCTTGACGGGGGAGGTGAAACTTCTCTTGAGCAATCGTATGAGATCGGACGCAAAGCAATTGCAAACGGGCTTGGTATACTGGATCTGGCAGCGGTTCACGAGAAGGCGCTTGTCCGGGTTCTGCCGCGCATGCCGCAGGAGAATGCAAATACCATAAAGAAAGCATCCCAGTTTTTCGCCGAGAGCATAGCGCCCTTTGAAATGACATTTAGGGGATTCCAGGAATCCATCGACAGGCTGAACAAACTGAACAGATCGATGGAAAAGTCTGAGATGAAATTCCGATCTGTTATCCAGGTAGCCAGGGATGCAATTATTTCGAGTGATAGCAATGGAAAAATCATTTCATGGAACAAAGGTGCAGAAACTATTTTTGGATATCTTGAAAATGAAGTGCTTGGAAAACATGTTACAATTCTGATGCCTGAACAATACAGGGAAATTCATTTAAGTGCGTTTGAGGGCTTCCGCTCAACCGGGCGTTCTGTAAATGAAAGAAAAACACACGAATCCCTCGGTCTCAGAAAAGATGGAAGCGAATTCCCGGTTGAGATATCCTTAACCACATGGAAAATAGATGAGGGAACTTTTTACACCTGCGTTCTTCGCGATATTACGGAACGCAAGAAAACTCTGGATAAAATACATGAACAGGCGGCACTTCTCGACAATGCACATGATGCCATTGCAGTCCGGGACCTGGAACACCATATCATCTACTGGAATAAAGGAGCACAGGATTTGTATGGCTGGAAAGCTGAGGAGATCTTAGGCAAAAATGCAAATGATCTCCTGTATAAAGAACAATCGTCCAGCCTCATAGAAGCCAGGAACCGTGTCATGGGTGAAGGGGAGTGGAAAGGTGAGCTGAAGCAGATAACTAAACATGGTAATGAAATAATCGTAGATAGCCGATGGACTCTTGTGCGGGGTAACGAGGGGATCCCAAAATCAATTCTTATCATAAACACGGACATTACTGAAAGGAAAATACTTGAAGGGCAGTTATTACGGGCGCAGAGGATGGAGAGCATAGGCACTCTTGCAGGCGGTATAGCGCATGACCTCAACAATATGCTGACCCCGATATTACTATCGCTGCAGATGTTAAAAGACAAATTCAAAGATGAACAGAGCCAGAAATTGATTTCAATTCTTGAAGATAACTCCCACCGGGGGGCTTATCTGATAAATCAGGTTCTCTCTTTTGCACGTGGTGTTGAAGGTGAACGTAACCCTATCCAGGCAAACCTTGTCATCAGTGATATTGAGAAGGTCGCTAAAGAGACATTCCCAAAAAATATTGAAATTAGAACTGATTTAAACAATGATCTCTATACCATCTCTGGAGATGCCACGCAGCTTTATCAGGTTATAATGAACCTGTGTGTGAATGCCCGCGATGCAATGCCGGATGGAGGTATCCTGTATCTTACAAGCTCGAATTTCTTTATTGATAAGAATTACGCAAGGATGAATACAGAAGCGGTTGCCGGTCCTTATGCCACCATTGCGATCTCGGATAACGGTAGCGGAATTCCACCAAATATTCTTGACAGGATTTTTGAACCGTTTTTTACGACAAAGAAGTTGGGTAAAGGCACCGGGCTTGGTCTATCAACAGCTCTTACGATTGTGAAAAGCCATGGCGGATTTATAAAAGTGGACAGTGATATCGGAAAAGGGACGACGTTCAGTGTTTATTTGCCAGCTGTAAAAACAGAAATACAGAAAGGAAATCAAGAACAGCTTGAATTGCCCGTCGGGCATGGGGAATCTATTCTTGTTGCCGAAGACGAAGAATCAGTTCGCGAGATCACTAAAACGACACTTGAGAAATACGGGTTTAAGGTGATTACGGCAGATGATGGCGTACAGGCAGTATCGGCGTATGCCCAAAACCGGGATATTAATGTAATCCTTATGGATATGATGATGCCTGTCATGGATGGCATTGCAGGCATCCGGGCGATCCGTAAGATTAATTCCGGGGCAAAAATTATCGCGGTTAGCGGACTTGCAGATAAGGATAAACTTAAGAATGTCGTCGGTAATGTAAACGCTTTTTTGCCAAAACCTTACACAACAGGGAAATTGCTAATGACCATCCATGAGGTTTTATACCCGCAATAATGGGGACTGTACATCTGCGAAAACCTGTCTGATCCGTGGACATACTTCGAGGATATGAAGAGCCCAAAATCCGCTAAGAATATTGATTCAATTTTTGGGGACATTTGTGTCCTTTGCCGTGATCGAATTCTTGACCTATTTCTTCAGGTCTATGTCTTAATGCCTTCCCTGCTGTAGATATTAATAATTATCAATATATATAATACTCGGATATATCCGTTATGTTAATATAAGACTTTGCCTAAGATGAATAATAGTCTATAAATGAAGACCCCCCAAAGGCTGTCAAGCCGGAGGTTGCGAACATCATACGCTGAAGCAAGGGACAAAAAAATATGAAAATGAACAAAAAAATAATTTTATTGATCCTTGGAGCCGTTATCCTTATTTTGGGAGCGGCTTTTATTGGATGGCTTCGCGCCCCCGGAGAGTATTCAGGTCCAGCGGATTCTGTGGTCGTGGCATACTCGCCGTCAGAAACCAGCACGCTTCTCTTGATTGCTGAGAACCAGCACTTTTTCAGCCGGAACGGCATCAACGTAACCTTCCATGAATATGATACCGGACCAGCCTCATTAAATGGATTGTTGAAGGGTGAAGCGGATATCGCCGTCCCGTCAGAGTTTCCCCTGGTCGGAAAGGTATTCCAGAAAGAAAGAATCCGCACGATTGGATGCATTGATAAGGCGGACATTTTGTTTCTTGAAGGACGGAGAGACAGAGGAATTGAGAAGGTTTCAGACCTCAAAGGGAAAAGGATTGGGACA
>CABMHZ010000059.1 GCA_902386115.1 uncultured archaeon
GGAATTGTGGCTGCTTGACTTTATAAAACAGCACGGGAATGTTAACATTATCCGGACTAAGGGGGACGGGTTCGTGAACGATATGGCATCTGCTGTTGAGGAAGCTGGAATTACAGGCAGTGTTCTCATAACAATGGCTGACCTGCCGCTTGTCACATCTGCGCTGATAGACCGGATAATAGAAAAATATCAGAAAATAAACAGTCCTGCGCTTTCGGTGCATATGCATCTTGATGCATTCACAGGGCTTGGTCTTCGCCCCGATACAGTTTTCCATAAGAACGGCGGGTTTATCGTCCCGTGCGGGATAAACATCCTTGATGCGGGCAGGATCAGGGAAGAGCAGGAGGACTATAATCTTATCCTGGATGATGAGGAACTTGCCCTGAACGTTAATACAGTGGAAGACCTGAAAGTGTGCAATCAGAAATTATTAAATCGTAGTTGTTTAGTTTCTTGACTTCCAAATATTATTTTACGGTAAGAGGGATAAAATACAAACTTCTAATTCATCAATTATAATCTATGATTTAAAGAATAATCGTTAATTATGGTCTACGCTTTGTTCTAATAACTTAAAAGGATATCACGAATGCAAACATAGTATCTAATCTTTTGTCAAAACAATGCAACTTATCAGAAAGACTTATCAGTTCCTTTTTCTATTTATATGAGGTGATGTATTCTGCCAAAAAGAGCTTTAATCAGCGTTTCTGACAAGACAGGGGTAGTCGATTTTGCAGCAAACCTTAAACGCCTTGGGTTTGAAATAATATCTACCGGAGGAACATCGGCAGTGCTGAAAAAAGCCGGCATTAAGGTTACAGATGTTTCAGACGTCACGGGCTTCCCTGAAATAATGGAAGGGAGGGTAAAGACGCTTCACCCGAAAATACATGGCGGGATACTCGCAGTCCGGGACAATCCCGTGCATGTGAATGAAGCTTCAAAACATGGCATCGGGTATATCGATATCGTGGCAGTGAAACTGTACCCTTTTGAGAAAACAATCGCTGATAAGAATGCGACTCTTGATGAAGCCATTGAGAACATCGATATCGGAGGACCGGCTCTTGTCAGGGCAGCAGCCAAGAACTACCGCCATGTGGCTGTAATAACAGACCCGGAAGACTATTCTGATATTTTGAAAGAGCTTGAGACCGGGGTAATCAGCCTGAAGTCAAAAGAACGCCTTGCCGTGAAAGCTTTCCGAAGGATTGCTGATTACGACTGCGCAATAGACACATACCTGAGCCAGCGGCTTGCGAATGAGGACATCCTGCGCCTGTTGTTCGTTGAGGGAAGAACGCTCAGGTACGGCGAGAACTGGCACCAGACCGCAAAATTCTATAAAGAGCCTGATGTGGCAGGACCATCGATAGCGAACGCCCGACAACTTCACGGAAAGGCGCTTTCATATAACAACTATGTCGATGCCGAAAGCGCTCTCAACATTACGCTTGAGTACAGGGATGAAATAGCAGTGGCGGTTGTCAAGCACACCAACCCCTGCGGATTTGCGACCGGGAAAACGCTGATAGAAGCGCTCTCACGCGCTTGGGACGGGGATCCCGTTTCATCGTTCGGAAGCATTATCTGCATGACCCGGAGACCCGATCTTGCGACTGTGGAATTCCTGAAAGGCAGGTTCGTGGAACTGATAATCTCGCCTGGATTTGACGACGATGCACTTGACTTCCTGAAAAACAAGAGCAAGGACCTGCGTATACTTGAGCTTCCAATAGATAACGGGGAACCTATACCGAACACATATCATTACATATCTGGAGGTATGCTTGTCCAGTCGAGAAACATTGGATTGTATGAAAAATGGCACGCAGTCACGCAGGCACCTTTTCCTGAAGAGAAAAGAAAACTTGCAGAGTTCGCAATTGCAGCATGCAAGCATACAAAATCCAATGCGGTTGTTATAGCGAGGGAATATGAACCGGGCTTTTTCCAGATACTTGCGATCGGGGCTGGTCAGCCCAACCGCGTGGATGCCATCAAAAAGCTTGCCGCCACAAAGGCTGTGGATAACCTGAAGCTGCTTTATGAACTGGAAAAACCAGGCGTCAGCGAGGACGAGTTCATCAGGAACATCATGAGTGAATGTGTAATGGCAAGCGATGCCTTTTTCCCGTTCGATGACAGCATCGTTCATTCGGCAGAAAGCCATATCAGGTACATAGTATCGCCGGGCGGCTCCATTCGTGATAAGGAAGTTATTGCAACTGCGGACAGGCTAGGGGTTTCGCTTGTGTTTACCGGGATGAGACATTTTCTGCACTGAATTTATTTCGGTATGTTTAAGTAGCATCATCATAATCTATATGACGTAAGGAGGAGAATGACGGATAATTTTGTAGTCTATGTAGGTAATAAACCGGTAATGAACTATGTTCTTGCTGTGGTCAAGGAATTTAACAGCGGCGCAAGTGAAGTGGTCATCAAGGCGAGAGGAAAAGCCATATCAAAGGCGGTCGATGCTGCTGAGGTTTCAAAGAACAGGTTTTTAACGGATGCAAAAATTAATGGTATCACGATCGGAACGGAAAAAATGATCTCGGAAGAAGGAGCTTCGAACGTTTCAATAATTGAGATCGTGATCGGTAAATAATATTTACGAGTCTTGGTTATTTCAGTTGCCAATCGCAAATTATATAGTCACATTAGCCAATATTATATAAAATTAAGGTGTGATAATGACAATTAAACTCGGATTCGTTGTTTCTGAATTCAATCGTGATCTGACAAGCCAGATGGAGATACTCGGAAAAGAACATGCCGCCTTCCTGGGCGCGTCGGTCGATAAGGTATTATATGTCCCGGGGGTTTTTGATATGCCTCTTGCTGTAAAGAAACTTGCCCAGGACAAAAATATAGATGCCATTGTGACCATTGGCGCCGTGATACAGGGCGCGACCAAACACGATGAAATTGTGATACAGCATGCATCGCGCAAAATTGCCGACCTCGCCCTTGAGTTCGGAAAACCTGTAACTCTTGGCATTTCCGGTCCCGGCATGAGCAGGCTTGATGCTCATGAACGCGTGGAGTACGCAAAGCGCGCAGTCGAAGCTGCCGTAAAAATGATAAGGATGCTAAAAGAATAGGCTCTCAACAGCTCGAAAAAAGTTCGTGCATAGAATAAGGGTTAAGAGGGATTCCTGTTATTTCCTGGTTCTTTTTTTCACTGCACCCATTCAAAGTTAAGACACGCTGGCATACAGGACGGATACACTCAGGGCATCGTTTCCTTGTCATAATGTAAGTTAAAATTTAACTATTCCAGCGCTGCTGCTTCCCTCTATTATTGCGTGATATTCCTCAGGGACCAGATCCCGCATGTTCTCGAGCAAAAAGATGTTCCTCGTGCAAAGCATAACCTTATTTGCCGTTAATCTCTCCGGTGCACAATTTTCCATCCACAGGACGACTTCGCTTGATTCACTCATCGTGTTCATCTCCTTTTTATTTTTGACGCTCCTGTTTGCTCCTCATTATAATAATTAGAATGATGGATATATATATCTTTTGTTGGAATGCATGTAAAAACGAAATAAATATCATTTTTTTTAATTATATTTTTTTTTTAGAAAAATGATGCATTATTTAAACCAGAGTCAACAGAATCTGATAGGACAATAAGGATAGTTCTTGAAAAAGGGACCGATGGAAAAATGCCTGAAGCAGTAAATTATGAAGGCAAAGAAACTTCAGGAACGCCAGGTTCCGAGAAACCACTGAAATCAGGTCTAAAGGCTTTTGAAGACATTGATGATATTTCCATAGTCGCAGCACCTGGCTCGTCTACCGGATACAACACTGATGATAAAATTAAACTCAACGTGGAAACTATCCTCGGTCTTCTTATCAACCATTGCGAAAAAATGCGATACCGCATTGCAGTGCTTGATTCTGCGGATAAACAGCTATTATCTGATGTTCGCCAGTACCGCGGAAAGCTTGATTCAAAATATGCAGCACTTTATTATCCCTGGGTGTCGATCCTTGACCCGCTCACAAATGAGAAACTCAATCTTCCGCCCAGCGGTTTCGTGGCAGGCATCTATGCAAGGAATGACGTGGAGAACGGTGTTCACAAAGCGCCTGCAAATGAAGTCGTAAAACTTGCCATAGGATTTGATGTCATGCTGAATAAAGCCCAGCAGGATGTCCTGAACCCGGAAGCCATCAACTGCTTCAGGTTCTTTGAGGGGCGCGGATACAGGCTCTGGGGAGCAAGGACAATAACTTCAGACCCGGAATGGAAATATGTGAACCTGCGGAGGTATTTTGCTTATCTTGAACATTCAATTGACAAAGGCACACAATGGGCAGTGTTTGAAAACAATAGCGAGCGCCTCTGGGCAAATGTGAAAAGTACGGTGGAGGATTTCCTGTTCAATGAATGGAAATCGGGTCATCTCATGGGAGAATCAGTGAAAGAAGCGTACTTTGTAAGGTGCGATCGCTCCACTATGACGCAGAACGATATTGATAACGGGCGGATGATATGCCTGATAGGGGTGGCGCCTGTAAGACCGGCTGAATTCGTAATATTCCGCATCGGACAGAAATTGCTGGATACAAAGACCTGAACATGAAGATAAAAATCTGGAAAAATAAAAAATATAGGAGGAATTAGAATGGTAACACCTAGAGACAGACCGTACAGTCAATTCAACTTCTTGGTTGA
>CABMHZ010000060.1 GCA_902386115.1 uncultured archaeon
TCCGGGATAGTTTCACCGACGCGGATTCCTGTTATACGGAAGACGATGTCATTTTGACTTTCAAGGTGCTGTACGTTCAGGGTTGAATACACATCAATTCCTGCATTCAGAAGTTCCTCGACGTCCTGGTAGCGCTTGGCGTGGCGGGAATTGGGAGCATTCGTATGGGCTAATTCGTCAACAATTACGAGCCTCGGTCGCCGTCCCAGAACACCATCCAAATCCATCTCCGAAAGCCGGACACCTTTATATTCAGTAACTCTGAGCGGTACGATTTCCAGACCTTCAAGGAGCGCATCGGTCTCTGCCCTTCCGTGTGTTTCAACGTATCCGACAGCGACATCTATTCCTTCCTTTTTTCGCAGCCTGGCATCGGAGAGCATGGAATAGGTTTTACCGACCCCGGGCGCAGCGCCAAAATAGATGGTCAGTTTTCCGCGTTTCTTGCCTGTTTCTTCCTGCCTTGCAATTTCCAGAAGAGATTCTGGTTCCGGTCTGTTTTCTTCTGAATTAATCATTGAAATCTACTTCATACTGTCCAGAGCAAGATTTAATTTTAAGACATTTATACGTTGTTCCCCTAAAAATCCGAACTGCCTTTCCTCTACGTGTTGTAGCACCAGTTTATTTAAAGCCTGTTCGGTGAGATTGCGTGCCCTGGCGACACGGGGTATCTGTACCTGTGCGGATTGCAGGCTGATATGAGGGTCTAAACCGCTTGCTGAAGCCTCCACGAGGTCTGATGGTACCGGAGTCTGGATACCGTATGAATTCAGTAGAGATGTTCTATTGGAAATTTGTCCTATCAAATCCTTATTCGTTGGTCCAAGATTTGAGCCTCCGGACGCCAGGGGATTATATGGATAACCTGAAGTGGCTGAAGGACGCGACCAGAAGTATTTTGGGTCTGAAAAAGGCTGACCGATCATGGCTGAACCTGTAATTTTGCCGTCAGGATCGTATAGAAGGCTTCCCCCTGCTTCTTTCGGGAAAAATACCTGCGCCAGTCCGGTTACCGCGACCGGGTAGATGATGCCGACAAGCAGCATCAGGATTGCAAAGAGTTTCAGGGTTGTCTTTATCTGGTTCATTGCTTTTTCTCCTTCAGTGCATAAACACTCTTATTACAATATCAATAATTTTTATCCCTATGAACGGAGCAATCATCCCGCCAAGCCCATAGACGAAAAGGTTGTACATCAATAGTTTTTCAGCAGGCATAGGGCGGTATTTGACGCCTTTCAGCGCAAGGGGAATCAGCATGGGGATAATGATGGCATTGAATATAACAGCCGACAGGATAGCGCTGTACGGGTTTGCAAGATGCATGATATTTAGAATATCCAGTTGGGGATATATGGAAATCATGGCTGCCGGTATGATGGCAAAATATTTTGCCACATCATTTGCAATACTGAATGTCGTCAGGGTTCCCCGCGTTATCAATATTTGTTTCCCGATCTCAACAATATCCATTAACTTGGTCGGGTTGCTGTCAAGGTCTATTATATTTGCAGCTTCCCTCGCAGGCTGCGTTCCCGTGTTCATTGCCACAGCCACATCCGCCTGTGCAAGTGCGGGTGCATCGTTCGTGCCGTCGCCAGTCATGGCTACCATATGTCCCTGCTGCTGGTTCTCACGGATCAAACGAAGTTTGTCTTCAGGCTTTGCCTCTGAAAGAAAATCATCAACACCCGCTTCCGCTGCAATGGCTGCTGCCGTAAGATAGTTATCGCCTGTTATCATGACGGTCTTGATACCCATTTTCCGCAACTGGATGAAGCGTTCACGAATACCTCCTTTTAAAATATCCTTGAGATGTATCACGCCCAGGATTTCATTATTATGACAAACAACAAGAGGCGTCCCTCCAGATTTTGCGATACTTTTCACACTTTCCTCAAGCTCAGGGGGCGCATTTCCATCTTTGCTCCTGACATACTCAATGATAGCACCGGACGCGCCTTTTCGATACGAATTTCCGTCGATATCAACCCCGCTCATGCGTGTCTGGGCTGTAAAAGGAATTGATCTTGCACTGTGAGGGAGTTCCGTCAACCGCATCTTGTATTGGTTTTTTGCAAGTACCACAACGCTTCTTCCTTCAGGCGTTTCATCCGTCAGTGATGCAAGCAGTGCCGCATTAGCAACTTCCTGCTCGGAACGTCCGCTCACGGGGATAAATTCCACTGCCTGCCTGTCACCCAGTGTAATTGTTCCTGTCTTATCAAGGAGAAGGATATCCACATCGCCGGACGCTTCAATGGCTCTCCCGGAAAGGGCTATCACATTTTTCGAAAAAAGCCTGTCCATTCCAGCGATCCCGATAGCAGGCAAAAGCGCCGCGATCGTTGTCGGCGCCAGACAGACAAAAAGTGCAATGAGCACGGTAATCGAGACCGGAGTGCCCTGCCCTGCAGCCTGGATGCTGTATATGGACAAGGAGTTGAAATTGATGACCACGAGCAAAAAGACTACCGTTAACGATATCAGCAGAACTTCCAGCGCGATCTCGTTCGGGGTTTTGCGGCGCTTTGCGCCTTCCACCATACTGATCATCCTGTCCAGGAATGCCTCGCCCGGATTCGCTGTTATGCGTACGGTGATCTGGTTGGAAATGACTTTTGTCCCGCCTGTTACTGCACTCCTGTCCCCGCCTGATTCCCGCACGACAGGGGCTGATTCGCCCGTGACTGATGATTCATTCACGAGGGCTGCGCCTTCAACAACTTCACCATCGCCTGGGATCATTTCCCCTGCTTCCACGAGGACGCAATCCCCTTTATGGAGGTTTGCGGAAGAGATAAGCTCGTATTTTTCCTTTGACCCCGTTTCAATCAGTTTTTTTGCCATTACTTCCGTGCGCGTCTTGCGAAGAGATTCGGCACGGGCTTTTCCCCTCCCCTCCGCAAGCGATTCTGCAAAGTTTGAGAAAATAACTGTGAGCCAGAGCCATATTGATACACTTGCGGTGAACCAGGAAGGTTCACCGGATCCAAAAAATAAGCCTGCGAAGAAACTGATAGTTGTAATAATGCTTCCGATCTCAACAAGGAGCATGACAGGGTTTCGCCAGATGCTAACCGGGTTTAGCTTTTTTAAAGAATCCAGTAATGCCTGACGTAAGAGTCCAGATTCAAATATCGTCGTTTCTTTTGTTTTAATATTCTCCATATTTATTGACCTGCATTCATGATCATGTGCTCAACAACCGGTCCCAGTGACAGGGCAGGAAAGAACGTAAGGGCTCCAACGATAAGAATAACAACAGCCAGCCATAAGACGAACGTAACCTGATGCGTCGGAAGCGTGCCGATGCTCGGAGGGATGTATTTTTTCTTCGAAAGTGACCCTGCCATTGCAAGCGCAGCCACCGCGGGAACAAATCTGCCGATAAGCATTGCAAGGGCTGTCACCAGATTATAAAAAAGAGTATTGGCATTAAGTCCTGCAAATGCACTTCCGTTGTTATTGGCAACAGAGGCAAAAGCATAGAGTATTTCACTTAAACCGTGTGGACCCGGGTTTAAAATCGAGGAAATTCCAAAATATGTTACCAGTGCAACGGATACAAAAATTAATACCAGGATGCCTGAGGTGAGGACGATCAATACTGACATCCACATCTCAAAGACCTCTATTTTTTTGCCAAGATATTCCGGCGTCCTGCCAATCATAAGACCTGCAATGAAAACCGCTATGATCGCAAATGCAAGGATAGTGTAGAGCCCTGACCCTACACCGCCCGGAACAACTTCACCCAGCAGTATAAGCAGCATCGTGACCATTCCGCCGATGGGCGTTAAAGAGTCGTGCATTGCATTCACAGCACCAGTGGAAGTAGCTGTTGTGCTGACGGCAAATAGAACCGAGCCGCCGATCCCGAACCTGACCTCTTTTCCTTCCAGATAAGAACCGCTGGCAACAGGCTTCACAAGCGGGTTGCCACTATACTCAGACCAGTACATCACCCCAAGTAATACTATGAACAGCATCATCATTGTTGTAAATAAAGCCCATCCCTGCCTGGTATTTCCTGAGAAGCGCCCGAATGTGTAAGTAAGAGAAAAAGGGATGAGAAGGATAAGAAGTATTTCCAGATAATTTGTTAAAGGAGTGGGATTTTCAAAAGGATGCGCTGAGTTGGCGTTGAAAAAGCCGCCTCCGTTAGTCCCGAATTCCTTAATTGCTTCCTGGGATGCAACAGGTCCCAGGGCAAGCGTCTGGTTGACAATGGTCTGTCCGTCTGATGTTTGAACTGGTTGGAGCAATGAACTGTTTGTATAAGGATCAAAATTCTGTATAACGCCCTGGGAAACAAGTAGTAGGGCTGCAATGATAGAAATGGGAAGAAGAATGTATAATACACTTTTAGTCATATCCTTCCAGAAATTCCCGATGGTCTGGGAAGTATGCCTGGTAAAGCCGCGTATAAAGGCGATCGCTACACACAAACCCGTTGCAGCAGACAGAAAGTTCTGTACTGCGAGTCCCGACATCTGGGTGAGATAACTTGCTGCCGATTCACCACTGTACGCCTGCCAGTTTGTATTTGTAACAAAGCTGACTGCTGTATTGAAGGCAAGATCAAGCGGAAATCCCGGGAACCCCTGAGGATTTAGAGGAAGTATTCCCTGAAGCAGCAGTATCAGGAACAGAACGATTAATCCCATGCCGTTAAATAACAAGAGGGTCGTCGCGTATTCTTCCCAGTCCATTTCTTCGTCCTGCTTTACCCCCGCCGCTCTGTTGATCAGACCCTCAAGAGGCATCAGGATGGGACTTAAGATAGTACGGTTGCCCTGATATACGTTCGATATATATGTCCCAAATGGCTTAACAAGAAGGGTTAAAACTACCAGAAGAAATAGCATTCCTGTGATATCAAATAAGATTTCCATGTCCGGCATTATATTTCTTCCTCCGCTGTATTAAGGAATACGGTCATCTACTGGAGATACAATAATATATAAATCTAACCGACATCTTCTCCAGGGATTTTATAGCAGTATAATTATTGCTATTATCTGAAATATATTTCTTAACAAATACTGGCTGAAATCATCACAACAGATAATCCCCCTGTATCCTCACAACCTCTGTGCTGTCCTTCGCCCCCGAATACCTCTCTAAAGGCTCTTCATTAAGCTCAAGGAAGGTATGCCCCCACTTGAACTTATTAAGAATAAGCGCAGCCTGCTCCTTTTCCCCAAGAATATACAGCGCAGCCGCAAAAGCCTCCACTGTGCTGAGTTTGAATGGCTTCCCGAAATTCACTGCATTGGCAGCTACAAGATATGGCAGGGCGCGATGAATAAGCCTGCGCCTTTGCAGCGCCGGGAACACGCGCTCCACCTCCTCCCACGAGCAGTCAAGCGCCACAAGCCCCTGTCCCGCATCATCCGCCGGAGAAAGCGCCTGCTCTGCAAAAGGGTCAAGGAAAAGCCCCTCCCGCGGAAGCGTGCGGGGATCTTGATGCAGTGTTGCGAGGCGGAACCTTGCAAGCTTCTTCCCTGAACACTTCTTCGGGTCGCACTGGTCTGCGTGGTAGAGGTGCAGGGAAATCATATTATCTAATTGATGCTGCGGCTTATTATCATTTCCGGGATAAAAATGAATACCCTAAATAGAACAGGGGCGATTCCCGTAAGGCGAATTCCAAGAAGACAGGTTTATCGAGCCTGAAATAGAGACTGCCTGAGATAATTGTTTTATCTGTGGAAGCAGTAATATAAGTATTTCCGTGATAAAATGAACAATCTTTTTATAGACGATAGAGCTATCGAGTTGATGAAGAAAGCACTTGTTAGCGAGAATGCACAAGCCATACGGATATTCACTGGCGGCGGCGGATGCTGCAAGCGGTTCGAGCTTGTTCCCGTTAATAAAGCGCTTGCAGGCGATGTCACCTTCAGAAAGGGCGGCGTTACGTTTAACATAGAAAAAGAGATCGCCGATAATACGGTTTCACTATGGATAAAATTCGATGAACAGAAAAGATTGCTCATAGAATTTGAATAAACTGGAAAAGCTTAAATAAAATTAATTCGTATATATTCGAACAAAAGGAGAAATAATGATAGGTATTTCAAAACTTTATTGCGGCACTGTTGAGCCCTCGGACGCACTCAGGTACGGGCGCGATTCGGGTAAACTGCCCTCGCATCTGCTCCAATTCTCAAAAGATAAAAAACCGGTCGTTGTATGGAACATGGGCAGGCGCTGCAACCTCAAATGCGTTCACTGCTATGCCCAGTCAAAGGACATTGAGTACAAGAATGAACTGACCACGCAGCAGGGAAAGGAACTCATCGACGACCTGGCTCAGTTCGGCGCGCCGGTTATATTATTTTCAGGCGGCGAACCACTCATGCGCCAGGACCTGCCTGAACTTGCGATGTACGCACGATCAAAGGGCATGCGCGCAGTGATATCGACCAACGGGACGCTTATCGATAAAAAGATGGCAAAAGTGCTGAAGGAAATAGGACTTTCATATGTAGGCGTTTCCCTTGACGGCATGAGAGAGACAAACGACAAGTTCCGGGGTCTGAAAGGCGCTTTCGACCTGGCTCTGCAAGGGATGCGCAACTGTCTTGCCGAAGGCATAAAAGTTGGCTTGCGCTTCACGATAAACAAGAAAAACGTAAAGGACATCCCTGCTATATTTGACCTTCTTGAAAAAGAGAAGATACCCCGCGTTTGTTTCTACCACCTTGTATATGCAGGACGGGGGTCGAAACTTGTCGATGAAGACCTCACGCACGAAGAAAGCAGGAAGACGCTTGACCTTATTATGGACAGGACAAAAGCCATGCATGATAGAGGTTTCCCGATCGAGGTTCTGACTGTTGACAACCACTGCGACGGACCGTATGTTTATTTCCGGCTCCTGAAGGAAGACCCGGAACGCGCAAAGGGCGTTTTCGAGCTTCTCCGGATGAACCAGGGAAATTCCACCGGCATTGGTATTGCGTGTGTTTCGTGGGACGGCTCAGTCCACGCCGACCAGTTCTGGAGGCACTATTCATTCGGCAACGTGAAGGAACGAAAGTTCAGCGAGATATGGACTGACACGAGTAACGAACTTATGAAAGGTCTCAAGAACCGCAAAGCTCTCATAAAAGCCAATGCTGACAGGTGCGCGAGATGCAAGTGGTTCGATATCTGCAATGGTAACTTCCGGGTGCGCGCAGAGGCTATTTACGGCAATGTCTGGGCTGACGATCCTGCATGCTACCTGACGAAAGAAGAGATAGGGTACGGCAGTTTTTAGCTAATATCGCATCATCTGCGGGCTCTTTGGCAGCGGCTTCACCATAGAAGCGGCTTCCCAGTCTGCCTCGTATATGTGCAGCGAGTTGCAGAAATCCACGACCTTGACAAGCTTGAGTTTGTTGGGTTCAAGCACTTCCCGCTTTATCATGGTAAGAAGTCCCACCATATTGCTGTTCCATGCGGCAAAAAGGTCGCGCGAGCGCCACATGCAGTGCATCTCTGCATTCCCGTCCCCGATCGCCCTTACCCATAATCTCTGGAGACAGGGCTGGTCTTCAGTTACGAAAAGGTCGCGCTCAGGTATCCATGTTATCGCCTGGCGGCGGCGCGACACACCCTTGGGCAGGAGGTCACGAATGGCTTTTAACTGGTCAACATCCCTGCCGCGCGATGGGTAATTGATGAGCCTGTCCATATAATTATATTCAAATCCCTGCTTTTTCCAGTCATAATCCCTCTCCCACTGCTTCACGTACTCTTTCACATGGAGTTCCTTTGTGGGGAACTGGGGATGGAGCATGGGCTCTGTGTAGGGTTCACGGATCTCGATGACAGAGCAGATGTCCCTTGACATCGGACCGTACTCTGTTTTTATCTGCATGCCGTTTTTCATCACAAAATTCACTGCCTGCGCCCATGCATCAGCAAGACCGACAGCTTGGATGAGATTGGTAGGGGGATATTTCATGACCTCTGCTCCTTCACGTATTATCATATTCTTGGGCAAAGGCTAAAAGGTTACTGCTATGGGAGACAGTGGAACAAAAAGATGAAGAAAATTGAACTGCAATTCTGCAATTCATAACAAATATTTCAATAACAAGCTCCTTAAGAGGAGGTTTATTCTTTTCCCATGACCTTCTTTGTGGAAGGTGAACGGTACCATGACCCGGTTCAAGGGCAAGTATCGTAACCAAAACATCCAGGCTATAACCGGGCCGCAGTGGTCAGGTCGTTTTCAAATCGTTTACCGATTCTAA